>NZ_JBJPHS010000092.1:0-23358 GCF_052939495.1 Phormidesmis sp. 146-12
TGCGGAATTTGCGCTAAGGTCAGGTTTGGATGAATACAGACAGATGGCTACGCAGATGCTCTGCACGGGTGAATCAGTGTAATAGATGTCTGATTGTTGGTAAATTCTGGGATCATCGCATCGCTGTATAACAATCCCATTGCACACCGACCGTCTCCGGTCTCTCCATTGAGGTCGAAAGGCTGTTTGCGGCGGGTGAATGGGGTCGATCGCCAGCACTTCTGATGATCAAGTCAAACGAGAAGATCTGATCACGCTGCAAAAACTACAAGAAGAATTTGCGGCAGAATTAGCCAGCCTGCGGGGTCAACTGGATGCCCTGGAAACGCGAACAGTGGCGCTAGAAAAAAATCAGTTTTCGACCACAACCCGCTTGTTTGGTCAGGCGATTTTCTCAGTCCAGGACAGCAATGAAGTCGGAGCCGATTTGTTTCCTCGCGATGGCATCCAAGAGCGCAGCGGCAAGTCTGAGATCACCTTCAGCAATCACGTCGAAATCTCACTCGCCACCTCCTTTCGCGGCAATGATCTACTGCTCATAGGACTGCAAACCGGAAACTTGCGATCGTCTGCTCCCCAACTCTCAACCAACATGGGACGGCTCGCCTACGAATCAGAACTAGACAATCAGCTAGTCCTCAGTGATTTGTCGTATCGGTTTCCCCTTAGCGATCGTTTTGGCATCGTGGTCGGGCCGGCCGGAGTGAATGCGGCCAATACCTTTCGGGGCATCAATCCGCTCGAAGGGTCGGGCGACGGAGCATTATCACTGTTGGGCCAGCGCAATCCCATTTTGACGATCGGCAGTGGCACCGGAGGCATCGGATTTGACTGGCAGATCGCTCGTCGCGTCAGTTTGCAGGGAGTTTACAGCGCAGAAATGCCCGCTTTTGCAGGAGACAAACGGCAGGGCGGATTGTTTGGCGGACGCTACACGGCCGGAGTTCAACTGTTGATCGCGCCGACAAATACGATCGAGGTTGGCATCAATTACTTGTTTTCTCACTCGCCCGACGGCTTTTTGGGCAACGGGGTTGGCGATTCTCAACTGCTGTCACCCTTTGCCCCCACCCACAGCGAATTTAACACTCATGCAGTCGGAGCAACCGTCGCCTGGCGCGTCAATCCCAAATGGACGATCGGCGGTTGGGGCGGTTGGACAACGTCATCAGCGGTGAACGTTCCAGGCTCGGTCAAAACGACAAATTGGATGGTCTTTTCTGCCTTTCCTGATCTGTTTGCACCGGGAAATCTGGGGGGCATTTTGGTGGGTCAGCCGCCTAAAATTACCTCAAGCACGCTACCTTCTGGCTACAACTTTCCGCGATTTAGCATTGACGGCGAATCTGGGGGACAGCCTGACAGCGCACTTCACCTAGAACTGTTTTATCGAGCTAGGTTAAGCCCTGCGATCGACCTGACTCCGGGTGTGCTGGTTGTCTTCAATCCCGGTCACAATGCCGCCAACGACACGTTAATCATTGGGGCACTACGAGCCACATTTCGATTCTAGTTTTTTATCAGGAATGATCATGCAAACAAAAATGTTCAAATATGCTTGGATGATTGGGAATGGAATCGCGATCGCACTCATTCCCTTCAACGCAGTGGCACAAGTCACGATTAACAGTACCGGAACCGTCAGCGGAACAATCACACCACCTAGCCGGAATCCCAATTTTAATCAAGGAACCACGCGAGTAGACACAGATAGTCAGGGGCGTTATTTTCGCAATGGAGTGCTGGTTTTCTCGGCTCAAGACATCAATCCCAATCTGGTGCGAATGGATAGCAACGGGCGATATTTTGTCGATTTTCGAGGCATTCCGGTAGTCTCAACCGATGGAACGCTTTTATCTCCAGTTTTATCCAATGGCGAATTGCAGCTAATTCAGCGATCTAACAATGCCGCCCCTGTTAAATTTCACGGCAACATTCAGGACGAATTTGTGGTGCAGGGTCAATATACTGGAACAGCAACCGATCCCCAAACCGGACAACAATATCAAGGCACCTTTAACATTCGAGGACAGGGGCCACGATATAGCGATCGTAACGGCGGTTCGAGTCCAACCGTGTTTGATTTTCGGTCACAATACAACTTGCAGGCAACGCCTCAAATTGCCCCCCAGCCAACCGTCTTCTCGTATCCGGTGAATAATATGCCCGTTCGGTTGACTATTACGATACCGAGTGGATTAGCTCCGATTTCCCCTAGCGGAACGCCTCCCATTAGCAATCCGCCTCTTATTAGCAATTCAAATCCTGTCAGCAATCCAAATCCTGTCAGCAATTCAATTTCTATTAGCAACCCAGCTACTAATTCAGTTTCTCAGGCTTCTACTATTGATGTAGGAAGTGTCTACCGCAGCAATCAATTTTTTGAAGTCAATCGAGTCGTTTTAGAATCTCAGAAAGCGTCTCCAGTTAGCCCCCGAAGTCGTGTTCTACTACGGTAACCGATGTGATTTTTTACGGCTTACTTTTGCATCGATAGCCTTGGTAAGGAACACCCACGCGGTAGTAGCGATCGAGATCAATCTGACAAAGCGTTGAATTGAGAGAAAGTTGAGTCGGAAAGTCTGATTTCCTCAGCCCAGGAGCGATCAACCATAAATTTTGTGGAATTATCTCAGTTTTGAGGGTTGGCAATTTGCGCCAAAATGATTCGTAACTTTGTGTCGATCGCCCCAAAAAAGCAAAATTCGTGCGATCGGAATGGGGCGATCTCTCCGAGTCATTGGTCAAGGGTCGCTCCAACGCCAACGCAAAACTCAAACCCAACGCAATCTCTTGAAAATCCTCATAGGCCATGACAACCACCGATGAACCAGACGTGAGCATACTTGAAGCGACTTGTTGGGGATGATAGGGCTTGAGAAAGACGCGATCGTTGACTACAAATCCACAACTGATGAAACCGACGATTAGCAGGGTGAGGAGTGAGGAGTGAGGAGTGAGGAGTGAGGAGTGAGGAGGGCTTCTAAATTGGTCGGTGCGTTTTGCAACTAGACTTGCGCCCAACAAGGCACAGATAGCTGGATAGTAGATGAAATTGTAGCGGGGAACCTGTGTAATATCTTTGCCCAAGCCGTACACGATCGCCAGAAATTCTATTAACACTGCCATGACAAAAGTCGTTAGTATCAGCGTTTCCCAATGGGTGTCTGGGGCATTCCAAAGTCGTTTTATTCCCCTTGACACTCGCCATACCACCCAACCGCCAAACAGCAACATCAACAGCGCAGACGGAATGGCTACCCAAAGTGGTTGATTCTCGACAGGTAGCGCGATCGTCATCAACAACCATCCGGCAGCTAATTGATAGAGCGGTGCGATCGCTTGTATCCAAATGGGCTGAGTAGACTGCAACCAATCGGTTTCGGGGCGACTAAAATGACTGACAAAAGTTGGTAGCCAGGGAAGATAAGTGAGTCCAATTCCGCCAACCGCCAAAATCAAAGGAAGAATAGAGCGTCGGGAATGAGTAAGCTTGAGCAGCACAATCAGCGTGAGAATTTGAGCGATCGTCGCCAAAATAAAAAAATAATGGACATAAAATCCGACGCTGTTCGCAACGACCCATCCCAGCCAGACTCCCCAGTTTTGTGGGCGCGATCGCAGGTCTTGTCCAATTCGCACCAGTTCCACCAGCGACACTGTGATTAGCAACATTGGAATCGTGTAGTGACGCGCTTCTTGAGAAAGATAAACTGCAAATGGAGACACCGCCATCACAAACGCTGCGGACAACCCTGCTGGAATGGAAAAAGCAACGCGATTTAGATAGTAAAGTGCAGCAACTAGAAACACTCCGGAAAATGCTGGAAGCGATCGCACATTCCACACCCACGAATCAGACTGCAACAATCCAAGCCAGTTGTGTAACCAACAAAAAAACAAAGGCGGATGAACTGACTGTACAGAGATCGTTTGAGCAATGTCAGCGCAAGTGGAATCGGATCTGAAGGTAAACACCTGCTCGATCGCATTCAGCGAAACTACTTTCTCAAGCGGCACGTCGTAATAATTTCGCCCAAAGCTAAAGAGCGCTGTGATCACTTCATCCATCCAAAGTGGCTTGGCATCCAGATTCCAAAATCTTAAGACAGCCCCAATGAGAATGGCAACCAGCAAAATTAAGTAATGCGAAAAGGCTTTCATGTGACGCGCTCCTCCAGTCTGGAGTCTACACTAGAAGCGAATCGATCGACAGACAGGTAAGTTTTCAAATGAATCGCTGGGTCACGTCACCGCGCATCATTGGCTTAACAGGAGGTATTGGCATGGGCAAAACCACCGTCTCCAACTACCTCGCCCAAAAACATCTGCCAATTTTAGATGCTGACCTGTATGCCAGAGATGCCGTCCAGCCTGGAAGCCCAATCCTAGAGAAAATCGTCGATCGCTACAGTTCCAAAATTTTGCGCTCAGATAGCACGCTCGATCGCACTCAACTCGCCGAAATCATTTTCAACCAACCTTCAGAACGCATCTGGCTTGACCAGCAGATTCATCCCCATGTACGGCAAGTTCTCACTCAAGAGCGCGATCGCTTGATTCAAAAATTTGGAACGATCGTGCTGGTGATTCCTTTATTATTTGAGGCGCAAATGACCGATTTGGTGACAGAAATTTGGGTCGTGTTTTGCCCCTTAGAGCAACAGATTCAACGACTTATTGAGCGCGGTCTGACTAGAAAACAGGCACAAGCGAGAATTGACAGCCAAATGGCGATCGCTGAGAAATATCATCAAGCAACTATCACCCTAGATAACTCCTCAACCCTGGAGAATTTGCTAAAACAGGTAGACTCGGCCTTAGCGCTAAAGTCGGAAGCAGCCACACCTCCGCCATTCTCAGCTTGACACCACGCCACATCCGACAGCTACACTGGGCTAGGTTTTTACTCCAACTGGCTAGAAACTCCTGATTGCCTCCACGGTCGAGCAACCAGCAAAAACAATCCTCATCCCTCATCCCTCATCCCTCACGACTCTATGGGCACAACGCTAGAACAGATCGCCACTTACTTGACTAAAAAAGGCTGGAAATATCGACTTGATCCCGAAGAGTGCCGCATTCTCACTGGCGTTTATGGTGAAAACATCGAAGATTTTCTCATCGTGATCCAATTGGATGAAGACGGAGAATTTTTTGAGCTATTTGCCCCTCGCGTGCTGGCTGGCGTAAAGGATCACCCACACAAAGATGCCATTCTCCAGACCATGCTCTGTATTTCATGGGAAACCAAAATGCTGCAATGGGAGTACGATCCCTCCGATGGAGAAATTCGCGCCATTATTGAGTTTCCGCTAGAAGACTCCATACTGACTGAGCGACAGTTTAATCGATGTCTCCACAGTCTGGTGCAACTAGTTGACGAACTCGCCCTCCCCCGCCTCAAAGCCGTTATGGAAACGGGAGAAGATCCTGGTGACATAGAAGAAGGCGAACGGCTTCTCCTCACGCTGCAAGAAGAAGCCCCTGGACTGCTAACCTTACTAGAGCGTGCAATGGAAGCCCGCAAACGACGTGGCAGACTCCCTGGCGAAGAAAAAGAGGTCGAAGAAAAAGACGAGTTTTGAGATTGGGGATACTACTCTTCGATCGCTTCTCCCCCCACCACCACATCTCGAATCCGCAAGCTTGGGCCACCACATCCCACGGCTAAACCGCTCTGCCCTCCTTTGCCACAGCCGCCCGACTCATCCCAATAAAAGTCATCCCCGATCGCTTCGATGTCTGCCAGCGTCTTGAAGGCATTTCCAGAAAGCGTCACGTCTCGCACAGGTTCAGCAATTTTGCCGTTGCGAATCATCCACGCTTCCCCTGCTGTAAAAGTAAACATCTCGCCATTGGTCATACCGCCGAGCCAGTTGCGGGCATATACGCCTTCTTGAATGTCGTTGAAGAGATCTTGCACAGGTGTCTTGCCTCGCTCGATCCAAGTGTTAGTCATACGGACGATCGGTGGATAGTGATAGTTCAAGCAGCGGGCGTTTCCGGTCGGCGTTTCCCCCAGTTTGCCAGCCGTCTCGCGTGAGTGTAGTCTCCCAGTGAGAACGCCATCGGTCATTAGCTGAGTCGTCGTCGCTGCTACACCTTCATCATCGTAAAAATAGCTGCCTCGATGCTCAGGGATCGCCGCGCCATCAAAAATCTGCAACTCAGACGGGCCAAACTGCCGTCCCAGACTCATCACTTCCAGCAAATCGGGATTCTCATAGGCCATATCTGCTTCTGAGAGATGCCCAAACGCTTCATGCACAAACAGTCCAGTGAGAATGGGATCAATCACAACGGTGTAAGTGTTGCCCTTGACAGGCGGCAGGGAGAGGGACTGCACCGATCGCTGTGCCGCTTGATGAACCTGCTCGTCTAATCCTTCCAGATCTTCGTAGGCTTTACGGGAGCCGATCGTTTCTCGTCCCGTTTGCACTGTTTCGCCATCACGAGCCGTCGCCGCAAATCGCATCTCAATGTCTACCCAGGACTGCTCGATCAGGGTGCCTTCGGATGTCGCCAAAACAATTTTCTGGGCACTGTCGCCATACCGAACCGAAATCGTAGCAATTTTCGGATCGACGCTTCGCAGAATCTCCCCGTAGTATTGACAAAGTGTTTTCTTGCGAGCTAGCGTAATTTGCCGGGGATCAGTGCCTGTGAGCGGCAAGGTGCAAATATCCTGGATGGGCGTAATGGGCGCAAGAATCGTTTCGTCACAGCCTACAATTCGAGCAGCGGCGATCGCTTCCTCAATTCGATCCGCCAGCGTCGCAAGCTGGTTAAAGCTGGCAAATCCCCAGCCGCCCTTGTAGCAAGCTCTCACCTGCCCGCCCAAAGAGATCCCTTCGCTCAGGGTTTCAATTTTGTTTCCTCTGAGCAAGATATCAGTTCCTTCGGCGGACTCTAGACGGATCGCTAGATGGTCAACTTGAGAACTGTAGCGCTTGATCAGATCAGAGAGAAGATTTTTGGTGTCAGCTAAAGCAGTGATCATCGCAGTCAAGGGGTGAAGCAACTGCTTCCATTCTGCGATCAATCGAGACTTGTTGCAATTGAGAAGAGGACAGGAGAGAAACGGGGAACTCATCCGTCTCGATCGCGCCCTCTTCTCGATCTAATCTTTGGCGTTCCGCAGGCGAATCAATTGGCGACGCATTTGGGGTGAGGCTTCAATTTCGGAAATTTCTTGTGCCTCGACCTCAACCTGAAGCGGTTCCATATATTCGTCACTTCCGCAAGTGAACGCATCAATTAGAATTTCTAGGAGTTGTTCCCGGTCTTTCAGTGCCCCTTTCTCCTCAACGAGCCTAAATTTGAGGTGAATCTCACACTCGTAAACACCCACCTCATGATTCGTAGGCTTGTAGTCCAAGGAATCGTACTTCATCGTATGAAAGCAGTCCCTATTACGCTGCAATTGGATAACAGTTTCAAATCAGGTTTGGCGAAGCGTCTAGATCGAATCGCTTTATTTTAAGCAATCAAAAGTAAACAGTCCTTTCATTTAACCAAACCTAGCATCTTCAGAATGAAATTCAGATCAGCAAGATAGCTGAATCGTGTTAGAAAGTTGGAAATTTTGGGTCGTACAAAACGTTGGCTTAATGCCTTGAAATAGACCACAAATTCCCTTCTGTAAGAGCGCTTATCGATAGTTATAGGGGAGCAATTGTTGATTTAGTACCGTAATAACACTCATCTTTGAATGATTGAGAATTTCTTCAACCTCGTAAAGAGACGGAAAGAAACACACCTTCTGCCAGATGATTCATCCTTTTTTATGAGCCTTCGATCGTTCGACTCTAGGTAGATTTTTTGTAGCGAATACAGACAGGTTCGATTTTAAAATCGTTAGATTTTTTAGCAACTCTAAAGGATTAGAAAAATCGATTCGGTGTCTACAAGAGCAGCAGTGGTATTGGTTGACACTGTAGCATCCCCGTATACTTATTCTACTTAAAGGTAGTGCCGTGTAAGAAGCGAGAATAACTCAAGCGCCTTAAGTTCAAAATCCCCAAAAATTGCTCTAGTCTACACAGAACTCACTAATTAGCAAAGTATAAATCTGTCTCGATCGCAACACCCTTTTTTGTACCTGGATGAAGGTTAGGTTAATATCAATTTCAAAGTCGGTTTACACGCACTTCATTAATCCAGTAATCCTCGAAAACCGATGTGACTTATTTAACCGAAACTTTTTTGTGGTAGTTGTCTACGACTAATTTATAAGATTGTTTTTTGAGAAGTTAGCCCGATAGAATGCTACAACCTACAAAATCAGCAATACTTAAAAAGTGTGGGTTGTGAATTGCTTAAAGACAGACATTCTGAACGACTTATGAGCTTGAGAGAAAGAATTTTAGAATCGATCCAGACAAAAGCTTTTGTAGCGAATGAACTGAAAGATTCAGTATATGCACTGAATTATGGTAAGTAATCCGCATATTTTCTGAGAGACCCTGGATCGATCGTCGCCGTCAGCAATCCCCCAAATGAGTTTTGCTAGAAAGCAGGTTCTCAATACAGAAATGGAGACCAGAAGCGATAGGTTCTAACTGATCTCCACAAACTGATCTCCACAAACAGCTTAAGTCTTAGTTAAGAACGGCTCACACTACTTCAGCCACACGATAGGGACTGGTCAACTTATCTAACTGCTGCACCAAAAGGCTGAGGAATAGTCCAACATCCGTCACCACTCCCACCGACTCGACGGAGCCACGATCGCTCAATTTGGTCACCACAGCCGGGTTGATATCGACGCAAACCATCTTCACCCCAGCGGGAGTCATATTACCCACGCCGATCGAATGCAGCATCGAAGACAGCATCAAAATCATGTCGGCTCCCTCAATCAGGCGCGTATAGTCTTCCTGGGCTTTGATCAGATCCATTTGAGTGTCAGGTAGCGGCCCGTCATCGCGGATCGAACCCGCCAGCGAAAAGGGAACCTTGTGGCGCACACATTCGTAGAAAATGCCGTTTTTGACGATGCCCTGTTCGACGGCTTGAGTGATGCTGCCACAGCGACGCACCGCGTTGATCACTTTCAAATGGTGGCGATGCCCCCCCCGAACCGAAACGCCCCGCTTCATATCCATGCCGAGAGAAGTGCCCATGATTGACTGCTCCATATCATGAACGGCGATCGCGTTTCCTCCCAACAGCGCCTGCACATAGCCTTCTCGAACCAGATGCGCCAGATGTTCGCCGCCGCCTGTGTGAATCACGACCGGCCCGGCTGTCACGACGACTTTGCCGCCCTGATCTCTGATTTGGCGCAGTTCCCAGGCAATTTGTTCGACAACCAGTTCGACGCGCCGCTCACTTGAAACTCCCGCTCCCATAAAGCTAAATTCCTGGGTATTGCGCTGTTCCCGCGACTCGGTTTTGCGAATGGTACGAATGCCCTCTACTCCGACGACAACGCGATCGCCCACTTCCAGGTCCCGCAACAGCTTGCATACAGGAGGGGAGCCATCCGCACGAATGACGATCGCCGCATCCATACGCTGCTTTTCGACTTTGACCCATCGACAGTCGATACGCACTTCCGTCGGATAGATTGTCGTCACATAGAAATCATCCGGCGACACCCCAGTTTGAATCACGGCTTCTAGCTGAGAGTCACACATCTCTTGAGGCGGCGGCAACGCTCCGAGGTCAATCAACTGACTCATGATCGTTTCCATCACATCGTGGGAGGGAGCCGTCACTTTTACGTCAGCAGATGAGGTACTTTGTCGCTGTTCGCCCAAATTGAAATTGAGAACCTGGAAGCTGCCGCCCGCTTCGACAATCACATCCAACGCCTGGTTAATCAGCCCCGAATCCAATAAATGCCCGTCTAAACGAACAGTACGACTCTCGATCGCCGCACTCGCATGAAGCTCGACTCGCACAGGTTCCGTAACGCGCAACGTTAGACATTTAGACGCGCCGCCTGCTTTGAGAAATTCGGTCAGAGGCGTTTCGATCACGCGAAATCCGGCTTGGGTTAGCCGTTGTCTCAGTTCGTCGCTGGCCTTGTTAAGAATGACGACTTCCTCAATGTTGACCGCATTACAGGCAAACGTGACTGCATCCGGCTCACTGATCGGAATCCGTTTGGCTTCGGGGACGCGCATCTCGATCATACGGTTAGAGTACGCATCAAACGCAGGCGGATAGTAAAGCAAATAGCCATTGTTAAGCGGACAGAAGCAAGTATCGAGGTGATAAAACCGCTCATCCATCAGCCGCAGAGAAACGACTTCGATATCCAACCACTTCGCTAAATAAGGATGCGAATCTAATTCTGAACGGAAGCCATACCCCGCCCAGAGCCAACGACCCTCGCGATCGAGCAGCGCATCTCCGGCTCCTTCAAAGGGCAGATCTTTAGGCAATTCGTGAACGGTGTAGCCATTATCTTCAAACCACTGCTTAAAGAAAGGTTCTTCTCCCTGACGCTCTTTGTGAAAGAAGCGGCTCAGAACGACCGTTTTGCCCAGCACCAAACCCGCGTTGGCCGTGAACACCATATCCGGAACGCCAATCTCAGGCTTAACCAGATCGACGATCGCGTGATTTTGAATGACACTATGCAATTTTTGCCACTGCTCGACGGCACGATCACGAGACGATTTGTGAATGTTGCCCTCCATCCAGGGATTGATCACATAATCCACGTCGTAGTGGTCAGGAGGACACATAAGAAAACGAAGGCTGGAGGTCATAGAAAAGTACTGGGGTTGAGTGTGAAGTGGATGCAGATGATCTAAACCGCTACGAAATCATAACGCTGTCAAAGCATTTGTCCTGTGCAGAGCGAACGGACGCATTCTGAATATTTTAGGGAGGAATGAGGAGCGATCGAACGAAAGAAAAATGAACAACCCCTGACAATCGATCAATCGTTCCTCTGGTAGAGGTCGTTGTTTCTGCCGATTTGTATGATTCGTTTCAGCCCTTTAACTAAAAAGCTTGAAGGGCAGTTAAATCCCCATACGAGGAACTATATATGCAACTTCTTTCAACCCTAAAACAAGCGATTCGCAACGGTGTTGTGATTTTGAGTCTGGCTATTCTTATTCTTACATCAGGTTTTGTGATGGGTGTTCAGCCCAGCTTTGCAGAAGAAGCAAGCCCGCTAGCGACCGAAAAATCTTTTAGTGAAGTAGTCAAAACTCCTGCCAGTCGAAATGCTGCCTATGAGGAAGCGGTCAAGGCGACCAAAGATCCAGACGGACTAGAGAAGGAATATAAAAAGGAAATGAAGGTCTACAAGGAAGAGCATCCTGGCGAAAACCCTGTAGTAGAAGGCGTGAAAGAAGCGGTTGAGAAGGTGACAGGTAAAGAGTAGGGATGAGGGATGAGGGATAAGCAGTAAATTTTGGGTTCTGCTGTTCTTACTTGGTTGTTCTTTGTCAGTTGTTCCATAGGTCGCTCATTTAGATCATTTGTCTCTTGAAAAAATTGGCCCTGACCTGGTGTTGGGGCTTTTTGCTGTTTTGCAACTCGATCGAAAAGGGTCTTCTGCTTTCCAAATGCCTGCAATTGGGTAAAAAACGTCTTGTTTCTTGACTTTTTGCTTTAAATTCAGCGACTTCTTGCGTTAAGTATTATTACCCCCGCGTGGTATGATTGCTTCTGGTTTGACCACTGTCGCGTTAGCCTTGGACTCCTTTGGAAACCACCTCTGGAAACCAATGATTATCATGGCAATGTTCACCTAACTTCCTGGAACGCACCTGCTATGGAGGAAACCTCCCAAGGCACTCAACTGCCAGAAACCAGTGGATCGATGCAAGAATTTTATCGGCTCCAACAGGAGTTGTTGATCTTGACGATCGCACTCACCGGGATCATCTTTTTCCCCGTTTGGTATTTCTACTCCCTGAACATCGCTCTTAATTATTTAATTGGAGCAGTCACAGGTGTGGTTTACTTGAAGTTGTTGGCTCGAAACGTAGAGCAACTGGGTAATCAAAAAGACCGGATCGGGAAATCTCATATGGCGATTTTTGTTGGGCTGATCATAGTCGCAACTCAGTGGAATCAGCTACATGTACTTCCTATTTTTTTGGGATTTTTGACCTACAAAGGAACGCTCCTCGTTTACACGTTGCGAATCCTGTTTACTCCTGATCATTCTTAGAACAGGGAAGAGCAGGGGTTTGTACAAAATTCTTACTCCTTGAACTGGGGAAAGCCGCCTGAACTTGAAATGCTAAATTTCCTCGACGCTCCCAACTCCCTTCCGATCGCCAGCCTGGAGGTTGGTCATCACCTCTACTGGCAGATTGGCAACTTAAAGGTGCATGGGCAAGTTTTTCTTGTCTCCTGGTTTGTGATTGCTTTGCTCGTCGGTGCCTCACTGTTGGCGACGCGAAACATTCAGCGCATTCCCAGTGGCATTCAAAACTTGATGGAGTACGCGCTAGAGTTTGTGCGTGACTTGGCAAGAAATCAATTGGGTGAAAAAGATTATCGTCCTTGGGTGCCGTTTATTGGCACACTGTTTCTGTTCATCTTTGTCTCCAATTGGTCGGGAGCGCTAATTCCCTGGAAGCTGATCAAACTTCCGGAGGGAGAACTCGCTGCCCCAACGAACGACATCAATACGACCGTGGCATTAGCGTTGCTGGTGTCGCTGGCCTACTTCTACGCGGGCTTCAGCAAAAAAGGTCTGGGCTACTTTGCGAAGTATATCCAACCCACGCCGATTTTACTGCCCATTGCGATTCTCGAAGATTTTACCAAGCCTCTCTCCCTGAGCTTCCGTCTGTTTGGCAACATCCTGGCGGATGAACTGGTGGTTGCAGTCTTGGTGCTGCTGGTTCCTCTGTTTGTGCCGTTACCTGTCATGCTGTTGGGGTTGTTCACCAGTGCGATTCAGGCGCTTGTGTTTGCGACTCTGGCTGCCGCCTATATTCATGAGGCGATCGAAGGTCACGGTGAAGAGGAACACGCGCCGTAAAATCCTCAACTGTTTTGAACGCTGAATTTAGTCCGGGATTCGCCCAGTTCAGTTTTCAAGACGCAACACTCGTCTGTCCTGTTAACCCAAAGGTATAAGTATTATGGATCCCATCGTTTCTGCTGCTTCCGTTTTGGCTGCTGCTCTGGCAATTGGTCTGGCTGCGATCGGCCCCGGTATTGGTCAAGGTAACGCGGCTGGTGAAGCGGTTGCTGGTATTGCGCGTCAGCCCGAAGCAGAAGGCAAAATTCGCGGTACGCTGCTGTTGACCCTCGCGTTCATGGAATCGCTGACCATCTACGGTCTGGTGATCGCGCTGGTGTTGCTGTTTGCAAACCCCTTCTCATAGGGTAGATTTCCCAGTTCTGAGTGTTGAACCTTTCACTTGAGGATTCAGCACTCAAAACCTTTTGCAGTCTGCTTGCACTTTCTAGCCCTAACCCAAGACAATGTTTGATTTCGATGCGACTCTGCCCCTGATGGCAGTGCAATTCCTTCTTTTAGCCGCAATTTTGAACGTGGTTTTCTACAAGCCATTGACAAAAGTGATCGAAGACCGCAGCGATTACATCCGCAGTAACGATACCGACGCGAAAGAACGACTGGCCAAAGCTGAGAGCATGGCGAAACAGTACGAAACTGAACTCGCAGACACTCGCAGACAGTACCAGGCGACGATCGCTACGGCGCAGGCGGACGCTCAAAAAATTGCTGCTCAAAAAGTGGCAGAGGCTCAACAAGAAGCTCAAGCTCAACGCGAGCAAGCTCAGAAAGAGTTAGACCAGCAAAAGCAAGCTGCCATGCAAACGCTAGAGCAGCAGGTTGAATCGCTGAGTCGTGAAATTCTAGATAAACTTTTAGTCGGAATTTAACGGACTGCTCTGAGACGTTTGGGCACAAGATAGCAGACATAGGATAGTCAACGACGCAGTTGTGGATGAGTGTCATGGAAATTTTTTGGCAACTCGCTACCGGAGCCACTTTACTGGGCGCTGAGGTAGCAGAGGCAGCAGAGAAAGGTGGTTTCGGGCTGAACGCTGACATCCTGGAAACCAATCTGATCAATCTCAGTATTGTGATCGCCTTAGTGGTTTATTTCGGAAAAGGGTTCCTGGGTAAGATTTTGGGTGAGCGTCGTAGCGCGATCGAAACTGCCATCAAGGAAGCCGAACAACGTAAACAGTCCGCTGCTTCCGCTCTAGCCGAGCAGCAGCAAAAGTTAGCTCAAGCGCAAGGTGAAGCCGCCAAGATTCGTGCTTCTGCTGAAGACGGGGCAAAGGCTGCGAGAGAATCCATTTTGGCGAAGGCAGAACAAGATATTCAGCGAATGCGCGAAACGGCGGCTCAAGAAATGGGCAGTGATCAGGAGCGCGTCATCAATGAATTGCGCCAGCGAATCGCAGTTTTGGCCATGCAGCGCGCAGAAGGTGAGCTTCCTGGCCGTCTGAACGATGATGTGCAGCAAAGACTGGTTAACAGCAGCATCGCTCAGTTGGAGGTTTCTTAATGAAAGATAGTATTTTAACGGCTGAAGTTCTGGAGCCGTATGCTCAAGCGCTCTTGTCGCTGGCTCAGTCTCAAGACTTGACCGATCACTTTGGTGAAGATGTCGGCGCGATTCTGGCTGCGTTCAACGATTCCCCAGATATGCGAGAGTTTTTGGCCAGCCCGATCGTCAATCTAGATGCCAAGCGAAGCGTGCTTCAGCAGGTATTTGGGGAGCAAGTTCACCCCTACATGCAGAACTTCTTGAATCTGCTGGTTGATCGCCGCCGCATCGGATTTCTAGAAGGCATTTGCCGTCAGTATCAAAAGCTGTTGCGGAAACTCAAGCAGACCGTTTTGGCGGAAGTGACTTCGACGATCGAACTCAACGACGATCAAAAGAACACGATTCGCGAACGAGTCAAATCGATGACTTCGGCCAATCAGGTGGACATCGAAACCCGCATCGACCCTGATTTAATTGGCGGTGTGATCATCAAAGTGGGTTCTCAAGTGATTGATGCCAGCCTGCGCGGTCAACTCCGTCGAATTTCCTTCCGTCTAGGTAGTGCAACCTAGAAACAGAGTGGCAATTTAACCCGCACTCAAAAACGTTTCATCCCTCCTCCCTCCTCCTTCATCCCTTCCAAGAGGTTCCAATGGTAGCAATCAGACCCGACGAAATTAGCAATATTATTCGTCAGCAAATCGAGACTTACGACAAAGGTGTAAAGGTTTCCAACGTGGGAACGGTGCTTCAGGTCGGAGACGGCATCGCCCGGATCTACGGTCTGGAAAAAGCAATGGCGGGAGAACTGCTAGAGTTTGAAGACGGCTCCGTCGGAATTGCGCTCAACTTAGAAGAAGACAACGTGGGCGCGGTGTTGATGGGCGACGGTCGCGATGTGCAAGAAGGCAGTAACGTCACCGCAACAGGCAAAATTGCTCAGATTCCCGTCGGGGATGCCATGATTGGGCGCGTCGTGGATGCGCTGGCTCGTCCCCTAGACGGAAAAGGCGACATTCAAACCAACGAATCGCGTCTGCTCGAATCGCCTGCCCCTGGGATTATCGATCGTAAGTCCGTGTATGAACCCATGCAAACGGGGATTACGGCGATCGACACCATGATTCCCATCGGTCGGGGACAGCGTGAATTGATCATTGGCGATCGTCAAACGGGCAAAACCTCCGTTGCGGTAGACACGATTTTGAACCAGAAAGGCGAGAACGTGGTCTGCGTATATGTGGCGATCGGTCAAAAAGCGTCCACCGTGGCCAACATTGCCAACGTGCTGCGCGAAAGAGGTGCTCTGGACTACACGATCATTGTGGCTGCTAACGCCAACGATGCGGCAACGCTGCAATACCTCGCTCCTTACACAGGTGCAACGCTGGCTGAATACTTTATGTACAAAGGTCGGCACACGCTGGTCATCTATGATGATTTGTCTAAGCAGGCTCAGGCTTATCGTCAAATGTCCTTGCTGCTGCGTCGTCCGCCCGGTCGGGAAGCGTATCCTGGCGATGTCTTCTATCTCCACTCTCGCTTGCTAGAACGTGCCGCAAAACTCAGTCCTGAAATGGGCGAAGGCAGCATGACGGCACTGCCGATCGTCGAAACTCAAGCGGGTGACGTGTCTGCGTACATTCCCACCAACGTGATTTCGATTACTGATGGCCAAATCTTCTTGTCGTCTGACTTGTTTAACTCTGGTCTACGTCCGGCTGTGAATGCGGGTATTTCCGTTTCGCGGGTGGGGTCTGCGGCTCAGACTAAGGCGATGAAGAAAGTCGCCGGGAAGGTGAAACTGGAACTGGCTCAGTTTGCTGAACTGGAAGCGTTTGCTCAGTTTGCGTCTGACTTGGACAAATCGACTCAAAACCAACTGGCACGCGGTCAGCGGCTGCGCGAACTGCTCAAACAGTCTCAATATTCTCCGCTGTCGGTGGGTGATCAAGTGGCGATTATCTACGCCGGGATTAACGGCTATTTGGATGACATTCCGGTAGACAAAATCACCGCCTACGCCAAAGGTTTGCGCGACTATCTAGCCACTAGCAAGCCCAAGTATGGTGAAATCATCAGCACCTCTAAGGCACTTTCTGACGAAGCGGAAACGATTTTGAAGGAAGCGATCGCCGAGTACAAAAAAACCTTCCTGGCAGCAGCGTAAATCGGTACAAATCATGGCAAATCTCAAACTGATTCGCGATCGCATTCAGTCGGTCAAAAACACGAAGAAGATTACAGAAGCGATGCGGTTGGTGGCGGCGGCTAAGGTGCGTCGCGCTCAAGAGCAAGTCACTGCCACTCGTCCGTTTGCTGATCGCTTGGCTCAGGTTCTCTACGGCTTGCAGTCTCGATTGCGGTTTGAAGAGGCGGATCTCCCTCTGTTGAGAAAGCGCGATGTTCAGACGGTCGGATTGCTGGTGATTTCGGGCGATCGTGGTCTGTGCGGTGCTTACAACAGTAATGTGATCCGTCGGGCTGAAACTCGCGCCAAAGAGCTACAGGCTGAAGGAATTAACTATAAGTTTGTCCTCGTCGGTCGTAAGGCGATTCAGTACTTTCAGCGTCGTGAGCAGCCGATCGAAGGCACTTATACAGGGTTGGAGCAAATTCCGACGGCTGCTGAAGCTGCCCAAATTTCGGATCAACTGCTGTCTCTGTTTTTGTCGGATGGGGTCGATCGTGTCGAACTCATTTACACTCGATTTGTGTCTTTGATCAGTTCTCGTCCGGTGATTCAAACGCTCCTGCCGCTTGACCCCCAGGGTTTTGAAGTGGCAGATGATGAAATCTTTCGGTTGACGACTCGTGGCGGGCAGTTTCAAGTCGAGCGTGAGAAGGTGACTTCTCCGACGCAGAGCTTTCCGCAGGACATGATCTTTGAGCAAGATCCGGTGCAGATTTTGGATGCGTTGCTGCCGTTGTATTTGAATAACCAGCTACTGCGATCGCTGCAAGAGTCGGCGGCGAGTGAGTTGGCGGCCCGGATGACGGCGATGAACAATGCCAGTGAGAATGCATCTGATCTGATCAAAGGATTGTCGCTAACTTACAACAAAGCACGTCAGGCTGCCATTACCCAGGAAATTCTGGAAGTGGTGGGCGGTGCCGAAGCTCAAGGCTAGGTTCAATTAATCAAGTAAGAAGATTTGCGTCTGGGGAAACTCAGGCGCTTTTTTAGTATTTGTAGGAGAGTTTTTTAATTGAATGTCAGTGGGAGAGCCTTTAAATAAAACGTGAATTCGATGAGGGTTTTTCGCTTCGCTGTTCACGGCTTTTGCCCCCCAACCCCCCAACCTGGGGGACTTTTAGACAAGACCCCGGTTCAAAGTCCCTCATTCGTGGGGGATTTAGGGAGCTGCCGGGATTAACAACCGCGGCGAAAGATTTCATCGAATTCACATTAACCAAACGTGAATTCGATGGGAGTTTTTCGCTTCGGTCTTCAGCGCTTCTGCCCCCCAACCCCCCAATCTGGGGGACTATTAGATACTATTCTTCGTTCAAAGTCCCTCACTCGTGGGGGATTTAGGGAACTGCCGGGATTAACAACTGCGGCGAAAGATTTCATCGAATTCACATCAACCAAAGTGATGCTGGGGGTTAACTGCACGCTTATTTGAGTCACAAATCCTGAGAAACTGCATAACGTTTGAGACTGTGACGTGTAACTCCTTGGACAAGGGATTTTACAAACTTGGGTCAAAAGAGGTTCATCATGCCACACAGTCTCGCCCCGATTTGGAAACGCAGTGCTGCTTTTGCGACAAGTCTGATGTTGGTAGCTGCTATTACTGAACAAGCTCAAGCCCAAGACCCACCCTACACACAGTTTCAGCTTTATCCGAATGCTCAATTTATTCCCTGTATGGCAGCGAGTCCAGGCGTTACGCCGACGGTGGATGTAGCAGTGGCGCGGGGCGATCGCAATGATCTGATGATTGTTAATTTGAAGGGCTTTAAGCCAGGAATCAAATTTGATCTGTTCACGGTTGAGCGGAGTATTTTTGCAGCGAACGGTGCTAAAGATCCTCAATTCAAGGGTTCGTTTGGTTTGGCGTGGTATCAAACTGACCTCGAACCTGGTGCGACTTCTGTTAAGACAATTCTTTTGGATCAGATTTTTGGCTTTAACCCCGATGTCAACCTCAAGCCGACCAAGACCTTACATGTTGGCTTTTGGTTTAACAATCCTGAAGATGCCAAGGCTTGTGGATTTGACCCCTCCAAACCAACTCCCTTTAATGGTGAACAAAAGGCCGGCCCTTTAGCGTTTATCAGCAAGCCGATCGCGCCTGCTCAATTAGGGCCGCTCTGCACCAAACCAAACACTTCGACTGTGCCTGCAACTTGTGATCCATAGAGGATCGGGAAGGAGAGAGGAGGGATGAATTTGGGGCTTGCTGGTTTGGAGGGGCTGGAGTTTCTGATTATCGATCGCTGAGATTGTTGACCACTTATCATTTGGTTGCGCTATGTTAAAACGCTTACTGATCGCGATCGCACTTCTCCCGATTTTGACTGAGCAGGCGATCGCTAATCCGATTGCTTTGAGTGCCGATCCGCCTCTTTGCTATATGCAGACCAGTGGGGGCAAGATGTTGAATTTGAGTGCGTTGTGTAGTCAGTCTGATCAAGTCTCCAATCTCAGATCTTCTAGCTTTAATATGGTGGCGAGTGCGGTGAATTATGATGGCAATTTGATCACAGGTCAAGTGACTAATCAAAGTGATCAAGTTGCTAAGAGCATTACAGTCAACTATGAAATTCAGGACGAGCAAGGCAAGGAAATCGACGCGGGGTTTGTCAAGTCTGACACGACGGCGATCGCTCCAGGACAGTCAATTCCCTTTCAGACAACAAGCAATCATCCAGGTGCCAAAGTTCAAATTATCTCGATCGATTGGGACTACTAACCAATCAACAAGAATCAGAACATCCCTCCTCGCGCAGCGGATTACCCCCAAGGGGGAACAGATCATCGAAGTTCTCCCTCATCCCTCCCAACAGCGCTGCTAACTTACGCCGCATAATAATTCCCGGTTGGTCAGAAGCCATATGTTGTTCTGCATTCAAATCGAGCGGCGTATCGTAATCTGTAGATTCTAAAACGGCTTTGTCTTCTTGAGTGACTTGACGATCGAACGCTACAATATCCTCCGCTTTAGCATCCAGTTCGGTGTCATTGCGAACGCAAAACTGAATGACTTGAGAAGTACGATCGTTAATGGGAGTGGCCGCCGTAAAAATCAGATGTAGCAACCCATTAGGATACGTGATCTTCAACACTCGGCTGAATGGCATAAACCAGGTCATATCATTGGTGCGAAGGGTTGTAGTTTGGGCGATTTGCAGATTTTTTTGTTGAAGCGGTAGATTGACGACAGGTACTTGAGTTTTGACATTAAGACCGTTTTCTAAGATTGTGGTTTGAATGGAAGCGGGTTCTGGTTGGGCCTGGTCGCCAAAAGAAGCGGCATGAACGAAACTAAAATGAGCATTGTCAAACGAATTTTCCATCAGACGCAAACCGCTACAGTTCCACGGCTCATAAAATTCTGGAATCAGCCGATAGTCGGGATTTTCTGCCTCTAAAATTTCAGGAATCGGCGAGAGCGGATTTTGATCCAAACATACCCAAACGTAACCATAGCGCTTTGCACAGCGATAAGACTGCACTCGGTAGCTGGCTGGAATGGACTGGGCGGTGAGTTGGGGGACGTTGCCACAGGTGCCATCGGCGCGATATGACCAGCCGTGATAAGGGCAGCGAATTTGTCCATTGGCGACGATGCCTTTTGAGAGTTGGGCGGTGCGATGACAACAGCGATCGATTACGGCGGCGGGCTGTCCATCTGCGTCAAGCCAGAGCGCAATTTTTTGTCCCAATAGCTCAAAGGGTTGGGGTTTTTCAAAAGACAAATCGGCCAACGGCATGATGGGATACCAAAATCGCTTGAAAACGGGCTGTTGAGTCACCAGCATGGCAAAAACCTCGATAACACTGTGAGAGTTTCTATCGTTTTTTGACGAGCGAGTTTATAGCATGGAAGACAAAACGCTGATCGATTCGCTATCAATTTGAGTTACTCGCAAAGGGTTGCAAATCCAGTCAGCCCCCCAAATCTCCCACCAATGAGGAACTTTGAAGCAAAACCAATATCCGAAAGTCCCCCAGAATGCCGGGTTGGGGGGCAGAAGATGCAACTAACGAAGCTTAAGAACTCGATCGACTTCCCAACGACTAATTTCCAACGACTAACGATCGTCCCCTGCTTTTTGGCGCTGTCGAGTCAGAATGCTCATCACTTCGCCAAACGAAGGCGCGGGTAGCAAAGGACTCCAATCGGTAGCATTTGCGAATCGTCGAACGTGTAGATTTTGAATCGTCTCCGTTACCCCATCAGAGGAACCAATCAGCAACACGCGCAAGATTTCAAACTCATCAGAGTGAGGAATGGCAGCGTCAGGTAAAAAATCCTGTAAGGGAACAAGAGACGAAACACGAAACGGAATGAAGCGGGGAATAGAATCGGGAAGAAATCGAAGTTGAATTGCTTCTAAAAGTGCGTAAGCAAAATCGCACAGCCAAAAGCCAGCGTTCAAAAGACGTGCCATTGTCATTACTCCAAATTTAGGTCTCCGAAGAAATCCAAAAAACTAGCCGCCCCGACGATCGTGACAGGTCAAAGCGGCCAAGGGAGTGGTAAAATTCTCCATTAGCCCTCCGGACTGGTGCTACAGTCTCGTGGGTTAGCTGCCCTCGGTTGTTGTAGCAACTCTGGGCGGCGACAGACTAGATTTTTTGGGCGACCAGACGACTTTCCCGTAACGAAAAGATGTCCTTGATTTGAGAGAATATCTGGAATTTTGACTCACGTCAAGTAGCTGTTTCAGCAATTTTTATTTCGATTAGGATTTGAGATTTTTCCAGGTCACGCAATGTAAGCCTTCAAGTGAAATCTGAATAGCTCGTAAGTTAGATGTCGAGATCAAGCGGCTTCGCAATGATAAGAAACAGCTGTTTTTATGGAGACAAAAGTTATGGTGCCAGGCGACAAACCGACTATCACCGACCACGTTGAACCCAGTCATTCTCGCCCTCCCGAAGGAGCCGTTTTACCCAAAGTTCCGTTTCCTGTATTCTGGGCAACCGGAATTTTGATCGGCGTTTCAATCTTCGTATTTGCAGTTGTCAACGACTACTTTAGTCTTGCTCACTAAGGCAAAATTTATAACTTAAATAGGTGGTCTGAGCCGTCGCATTCTGTTGTCAAAAAAGGGCATTCTAGGGCGATCGTAACTCACCAACGTATGACGCTTTCTCAACAGTCTTCACTTGCGACGCTTCAGGCCACCTTTCAAAAGATTTGGGGTTATAGCGATTTTCGACCGCCCCAAGGTGAAATTGTCCAAACCTTATTCGCTCAAAAAGATGCCATCATTGTGTTGCCAACGGGCGGCGGCAAGTCGATTTGTTTTCAGCTTCCCGCATTGATGCGATCGGGCTTGACGATCGTGGTTTCCCCCTTGGTTGCCCTAATGGAAAATCAGGTACAAGAATTGCAGCAGCGACGCTTGCCAGCCGCTTTGTTGCATGGCGAACTGGCTCCTCAATCGCGCAGAAAAGTCCTTTGGGCATTAGAAAATCAGCAGTTACGGCTACTCTACCTTTCGCCCGAAACGCTTTTGAATCCAGCAGTTTGGCAGCGTTTGTGTCAGCCAGAATTACAGATCAACGGCATCATTTTAGACGAAGCTCACTGTCTAGCCGCCTGGGGCGAAACCTTCCGACCTGCTTACTATCGATTGGGAGCGGTGCGATCGTCCCTCCTTCAACACAAACCTGCTGGAAGTCGCATCGCGATCGCTGCCTTCACCGCCACCGCAGATCCACAAGTACAACAGACGATCAAACGCATTCTACAACTCGAAGCGCCACAGGTTTTTCGACTCAATCCCTATTGTGAAAACTTAAAGCTAAAAATCCAAGCCGTCAACACACCGAGAGAACGCCGCCAACAGTTACTTAAATTCATCCAACATCACCCGCAAGAATCGGGACTGATCTACGTCCGGAGTCGCAGAGAGTGTGAAGAATTAGCAGATTGGCTCCGTCAGCAATCATACAAAACAGATTGCTATCATGCAGGACTGGAACCAGACGATCGCCGCAAAATTGAACAAGCCTGGTTAAGCGATCGATTGCAATTTGTCGTTTGTACGAATGCCTTTGGAATGGGAATCAACAAGTCAAACGTTGGATGGATTGCTCACTATCACGCACCCTTTTTGTTAAGCGAATATGTGCAAGAAATCGGACGCGCGGGACGAGACGGCAAGCCTGCGACCGCTTTAATTCTAACTAGCGGATGGCTCGATCAAGCCGACAAACAGCGCTGGGGATTTTTTGAAAAGCAAACGCGATCGCAACATCAAACCGCCCAAAAACTCGCCCCCCAACTTCCTAAACAAGGCAGCATTGAGGAAGTTAATAAACAATTTAAAGAGGGTGCGATCGCGCTTTCTCTCCTCCACAGCACCCAGCAACTAACCTGGACTGATCCGTTTCATTACATCATTCATTCAACTCGTCCCCAAGCTCCGCTCAATTCCACTCAGTCGATGCGTGATTTTCTCAAAACCCGCAACTGTCGCTGGCAATTTTTGCTTCAAGCTTTTGGCTTTGAGAAGGATGCAGACGGATTTCGGTGTGGGAAGTGCGATCGATGTGAGGTGCAAGGGTAAAGAGAAGACTTCAGAATCCACGACAATTCCTCCGGCGTTGCTGAACGGTAATATAAATTCGCCCCCCAACCCCCAATCTGGGGAACTTTCGGACTTTCATTGGCGATTCACACCCAGATTCAGCAATGCCGTTCATCCCTCA
>NZ_JBJPHS010000093.1:0-23345 GCF_052939495.1 Phormidesmis sp. 146-12
CCCTCCTAGCTTCCTTTCTCGCTTTCCTGAGTTTTGTCAGTCAAGCAGGGATTGGTTGTAGACCGATAAATAGTTGTAGACCGATGAATAAATGTGAATTCAACAAAGTTTGCTGCATACGCTTCGAGATAGCCACAAGGGTTGCCAATGTAGAAACGCTCTCTAGTAAAAGACTTGGAACTAGAAATCTCAAAATTCCTCAAAACTAGAGAATTGGAAAACAAAAAGACAGCCTACCAAAGTAAAAATTATTCAAAAATCATTCAACTAACGTTAAATAAACATAAGAAATCCAACATCAAAAACTACAGTTCTTCATCCCTCATCCCTCATCCCTCATCCCTCCCATGCCTCCCCATCCCCTCCCCGCTACCTGGATCACCTCTGAAAACTTTCGCCCTTATGGTCAAGTGATCCAGGCTGCTCAAGACGGAAAATCCTATGATGCCGAAGATGCTCAACTCCAGCTTGAGAATGGGATTCCCCGGTTTTATATCATGCGGTTACACCAGCGCGGACGAACGTTTCATCGGATCACGCGCCACACGCAATGCACCCAATGCCTCGGCTCTCTAGAAGGCAAAGAATGGCTAATAGCCGTTGCGCCTCCTCAAAACACTAGCCAGCCAAAGCTCCAAGAAATTCAAGCCTTTCGCATTCCCGGCAACTGCTTTATCAAGCTAGACGTAGGCACTTGGCACGCCGGCCCTTATTTTGATACAGACCACATTGATTTCTACAATTTAGAACTCAGCGATACCAACATCACCGATCACGAAACCTGTGATCTTTTGCAGCTTTATGGCAGTGAGTTTGAAATAATGTAGGCGATCGCTCACCTCATCTTTCAACGACTCTCTTGTTTGGGCGATACTTTTGGCGAGTCTCTATGCTGATCAACCTTCACGCCCTGGATTTCGACGGTTGCAGTGCCATATACTTCAAGAGCAACATCTACCAGTTGAGTCAAAATCTGCTGATCAAAAACCCTACCTATCAGAACGACCACCCTACCGCGTTGAGTGACTCGTAGGCGATCGAGGTCTTTAGCCTCAAACTGCTCACAAAAAGCTAGGCTGACCCGTTTTGCTAACCCACTATGGTCATACTCACCGTCCACGCCAACTCGCTCAGGCGGGATCACTTTAAACAATGGTTCAGGGGTTGCAGGCAGGGCATTAACCCGTCTTTCACTCGAAACGATTAAACTTGACCCTAATTCTGGCGATTGCACCCAAGTCATAGCTTTTTTTGTTGGTTTGAGATGATTGCTAATTTGGCATAAATCGACAAGGACTTTGAGCGATCGCACGAGGAACTATCCAACACAGATTTGTCTCGCGTTCAGCCCTTCCTCAGATCGCACGCTCGCCCATTGCTCTTCCTCATTCAATCATTAAAGGTTTGCGAGAGATTTTGAACAATCTGTCATCAGATAGACGTTGAAAATGAGTCTAAGAATACATGGAAAGCTAAATAACCGTGAGTTCGATGAGGCTGCTCACTTTGTTTGCTGGCTCCCTAAATCCCCGCTGTGAAAGACTTTGAATCAAAAGTTCTGTCTCAAAGTTTTCCAGAATGGCGCGTTAAATTAGGCAGCAGAATAAAGCAACAAAGTCAAAAGCTCCATCAAACTGACGATCAGCAAAACGAACAATTACACGATCGTCCTGCAACAATCTAACAGTTTTTTTGCGAGAGGAGGCTTTGACTTGAGAACATCACCCTATTGAGGGATGAATTGTTAAGGTAAACTGTATGGAGTAGTACCAGGGCTGAAACTGCACCAAGCTTCTATCGCACCACCTGTCGCATGTAATTTCCCCAAAGTTGAGCCGCTTGACCACTGTTGCCTCCTGTGGGCGTGTTATTGTCATTGCCCAGCCAGACTCCTGTGACGAGTCCCCCGTTAGGAATGTAGCCAACAAACCAGAGGTCAACGTTGTCGTTAGTGGTGCCCGTCTTGCCTGCTTCTCCAAGACCTAGCGCCGCGCTTCTACCTGTCCCGCTTTGGACAACCCCCTGCAAAATAGTCGTCATCGTATCAGCCACTTCAGGCTCCAAAACTTTGACCTGATTGTTGCCATCTTGATCAGCAGAATAAATAACGCGGCAGGTATTGAGATCTCGGCGATCGCTACAATCACCACTATCCAAAATCCGCCTGATGGTACGCGGACGACTGCGAATCCCCTGATTGGCCAACACGCCAAAGGCTCCGGTCAACTCCAGCGGGGTCACTTCACTTTGTCCCAAAACGAGTCCCGGAACCGCCTTGAGTTTGGACTGAATGCCCATCCGCTGCGCCGTTTGAATCACTTTATCCAACCCAACTTCTTGAGCCACTCGCAAGGCAATCACGTTTTCCGACCGCGCCACCCCCGTATACATATCCAGACTGCCGCCCCCACAGCCCTCAAAATATTGACCGCTCCAGTTTAATGGGGCACAAGAATAAGAGTTGTTGGGAGAAATGCCCTGCTCGATCGCGGTGGTGTAGCTAAAAATTTTGAAGGTCGATCCGGGTTGACGCTCGGCCTGAGTCGCCCGATTAAACTGGCTTTCTTGATAGTCAACGCCGCCGACCATCGCTCGCACTTCGCCCGTTTTGGAGTCGATCGTCACCATCGCCCCTTGCGAGTAGCCCGCGCTGGCCCCATTCGTGACAACAGCATTTTGTAGGGCAGCTTCGGCTTTGGACTGCATTTTGACATCCAGCCCGGTTTGGACGATGAAATTGCCTTCTTGAGCCAGTTGTTTACCCAGCAGTTGTTCTAATTCGTCAAAGACGTGGCTGTAGTAGTAGGGCGCGATCGTACTCTTTAGCTCTTCACGGGCGGCGGGACTGATGTCAATGCGCGATCGTCGGGCCCGTTGGGCTTCTTCTTGCGAAACCATGCCTTGCTCGGCCATGCGACTGATGACGCGATCGCGGTAGTCGATCGCCGCCTGATAGTTGCGAACTGGGTTGAAGCTGTTGGGCGCTGGCAAAATCCCCGTCAGGGTTGCCGATTCTGAAAGGGTGAGATCTTTAGCAGACTTGCCAAAATAAAACTGGGCAGCATCTTCAAATCCATAGGTGCCACTGCCTAGATACACCCGATTGAGATAAGTCAGCAGCAAAAATTCTTTACTATAAACCGTCTCCAGCTTGAGGGCGACGGCTGCTTCGCGGAGCTTGCGGGCGGCCGAATCTTGACGACCTACGTAATCTGGGACAAGATTGCGCGCTAGCTGCTGAGTGATCGTACTGCCTCCCTCACGAATTTCACCGCCGCGAATATTGGTCACAAAGGCTCTAGCAGTGCCGATCGGGTCAACGCCCAAATGCCAGTAATAGCGCGTATCTTCAGAAGCCAACAGCGCTTTGGGCAAATAGGGTGAAAATTCTCGAACTTGACCCAATTCTGTATGACGCTGAGTGCGCGGAGTCCGCAGGGTTTGCCCTTCTCTGGAGTAAACGATCGTCGGCCCTTGCACCGAGACTGGCAGAGGATAGACGGAAAACTTTTGCCACTCAATGCCGATCGCTGCGACCGTAATTGCCGTCACTCCACTGACCCCATACAGCCCGTAGCGAATGGCTTTGATGTACCAGGGAGCCGGATCTTTGTACTGCAAGCGGACGGCGGCGGCTAACTCTGGTGGCCCCAGTGAGAGAATATCACCGTCGTAAAGCGTTTTGGTCTGGAGTCTGCGCTTGCCGCGATAAATACCGTTGGTCGAATTTTCGTCCCTGATTTGAAAGTGAGTGCGCGTTGGCAACCCCAAAAATTTGCGCCGTTTTTCCCGATGCAGAGAGACATGCACCTGACTGACGACCGGATTTCGCACCACAATGTCACAGGATTTAGAACTGCGCCCCAGCAGATAGCGATCGCCCAACAAGGGATACGCTTCTGCCTTAGAAGCATCTGCATCCTGTACCAACAACTCCGGCACTCTGGCATTGGGTTTGAGCTTGAGCCTGGTAAAGTTGATTTTGGCGATCGTCTGTACCGCTTGCGTCAGACTGCCAAGAATGGTTTTTGATTTACGCGACTGTGGCGGCTGATGGGGCGGTGGATGAGGAGGCTGAGTCATGGGTGCATCGCAAGATAAGTCAGTATAAATTACGCCTTCAACAATGCTAGACAGATTTTCTGATTCATTCTAATGAATTTAGTGCCCAAGGTGAGAGAATTCTGAGTTTGAGCGTCCGTCGATCGCAAATTGACCTTATACCAAATCAACCAACAAATGATACTCATAAAAAATCAGTTAATTAACCGATTTCTATCTCTCAGATTTGAAAAGAACCTATCAGGGAAGCCGTTTCAAAGTCCCCCAAACTGGGGGATTTAGGGGGCGAGGATCTGTATCAGTAACTAGTGGATTTGGGATAAAGCCATATCGCGTCCCCAAAGCGTTAGAAATGCTGGTCAACATTCTAACTGGGTTGCTTGACTAATTTCTCTAACGTCGGCAACTGGGGTTTATCCAAAGATTTAACTAATTCAAAGCCAATCGCACTCAAATCATTCAGTAATACAGCCAACCACTCATCTGCGAGAATGCAGTCAACTATTTGCCGCTTCCGCCTTATTGGTAGCTAACCCCCATACACAATTTCGTTTCGCACAGAGGCTCCTAGCGTTGCTTGCCGCGTCCCAATCCAGGAACTTGGCTCGATCGCTTTCACCCCAACCGCCTGACCACCCCACTGTTTTTGCAACGTTTGCAGCAAAACATCCTGTTGTTTTCGCAGATTAGAAATGTCAGTGCCGCGATTGATGATAGCAAACCAGACATAGCCGCGATCGCGCGTCGGCAATACGCCCGCCAAAGCACTCACCTCATTCAACGTTCCCGTCTTGACGACTGCTGCTTGAGGAATCTCGCGACCTTCGAGGGTCGTATCCCAGCTATCAATACCAGAAACCGGAAAGAGATCGGCGATCGTCAAATTGCGCGGGTGAAGATAGCGGTCGATCGCCGCCAACATCGCACAAGCCGCATGAGGAGAAATTCGATTTGCCGTACTCAGTCCCGACCCATTCACTAACTGAATCTCTTGAGGAGGAATCTCGGCCGTCGTCATCGCTTTCTGAATCGTCGCCGAAACGCCTCCCAAATTGTCTGCCAGCATTTGAGACATCTCATTATTGCTGTGAATATTCATGTCTTTGAGCAGATCGATTAAAGGCAGCGATCGGTGCCGCATCAATAAAGTTTGCTTGGGGGTCGTTTCAACTTTTGCGCTGGAGATCTGACGAACGGTACCCGCGATCTTCACCGTTGGTTTGCGCGTTCCTTCAGGTAGTAAGGCATATTCGTAAATAGCATCTTCGTCCCAATCTTTGGGAGAGAGCGCCTGTTTGAGCAATTTGCCTGACTCCACAGGATCATCATTGAAACTCATCATGAAGTTGTGTGTGACGAGCAAATTACCCGCGATGCGAGTGATGCCGATTTTATTGAGTGCGTTGCCAAGCGCGATCGCTTCCTCAAACACAAACCGGGGATCACCACCGCCTTGAATCACCAAATCGCCTTTTAGAACGCCGTTCTCGATCGTGCCAGTCGCCGTAATCAATGTTTCAAACTGGTGATCGGTGCCCCAGGTTTGTAGAGCCGCTAACGAGGTAGCAATTTTGGTCAGAGAGGCGGCGGGTAGAGCAGTCGTTCCCTGGTTGCTGGCTAATAAAGTCGAACCTGATTGAAACCAGATCCCTTGCGTCGTATGGCTTAATCCCTGACTTTCAAGCTGTTTGAGGTACTGTTTCAACACCCGATCGGCAGCGGGATCAGAGGCATTCGTCAGCCAGGGGAGTTCTTGAACGTTTGCCTCCAAAGGGTTAAATGTATCTGGCATTCCTGCCATGTTTAGCCAAAGAGAAACCAATCCAGAGCTAAAGAGTTCCAGCAAGCCGCGTCTCCTGTCAAGATGTTAAGAATGGGAATAGAGCGCTTCGAGTGTTGACCAATGGCAAAACCCGACCAAAATGAAGTTCTGCGGCAGATGCCGATCGTCGTAGGCGTGATAGCAGGCATTTTACTGCTCACCAACCGCTTTTTTACACCGACTTTGACAGATTCTCAGGCGCGATCGGATGCGCTGTGTGTGATCATTAGTGCCGTTTTGATTTTGACAGGTCTGCTGTGGCAGCAAGTACAGCCGAGAACTCCAGAAAGCGTTCAACTTGTTGGTGAAGAAGGGTTTGAGCTTGCGCCTGATCTGCCTGATTCCATCAAAACTGAGCTTGCCTGGTCGTCTCATTTGCTGCTGACGAATACAGTTACTAAGTCGATCGTCATTCTCTACAAAAATCAAGTTTTACTCCGGCGAGGAATTCTCAGTCCCAACTCAGAAGTGAAGCCAGGAGCCATTTTACAGCGTGTGCTAGACAAACATAAACCTGTGTATCTGGTGGCTCTCAGCGTCTACCCCGGACGAATTGAGTTTGATTACCTGCCCGAAAACACCCAAGGAGTGATTTGTCAACCGATCGGCACCGATGGCGTGCTAATTTTGGGCGCAAATGCTCCACGCAGCTACACCAAACAGGACGAAAACTGGGTGGCAGCGATCGCTGAAAAACTCGATAATACGCTCAGTCAGCATTTAGAAGTCGCTTGATTAAACGTGAATTTGATGAAATCTTTCGCTACGGTCATTAATCTGGGCAGCCCCCTAAATCCCCCACAAGTCAGGGACTTTGAACTGGGGCTCTGATCTAAAAATTTCCCAAAGTTGAGGGGTTGAGAGGCAGAAGCGCTAAACAACGCAGCGAAAAAACTTCATCGAATTGATGTTAATTGAATATTTAGTGAAACCAGCGATCGGCTGTAAACTTTGTTATGTGCATTCAGCCATAAAAGTCATGCTTGCTAACTTCTCTTTTTTGCTTGCCTGTATCGCGCTCTCTCTGCCTGCCTGGTTTACAGCAAGTTGGGTTTTTCGATATCAGCCTGTTTCTGGTGCGTTGGCTTATTTATACTTATTTTTGATTCAAATTAGCGTCGTTGAATTAGTTTTAGGAATTCTCAATTTTTTGAATCCAATTAGCCTTTGTTTAGGAGCGATTTTAGCAGGACTAGTTTCACTTCTAGTTAGCAGAAAGCTATATAAAAGAGCAAAATCTATTGAAGAAATTGATCAAGCTAACCCCATTCAAATTAGCCAGTTTGGAACGATTGTCTTGGGGGCGATCGCGCTCATTCTTTTCATTCCGCTCTATCCATTTCTATCAGAATGGCTGATCCAGATTTTTCGAGTTCATCCACTCAGTTGGGATGTCGTTAGCTATCACTTACCCAATGTTTTGAACTATTTGCAAACAGGCAGTTTGTGGGATCTCAAAGGAACCTTTGGCGGCTACCCTGGAGGCAATGAATTATTACAGATTTGGAGTTTTTTACCCCTCAAATCAGATAGTCTCCTGGGCATGACGGCCGCTTCAATTAGCCTGGGAGTTCTTCTCGCGTCCACGCTACTGCTCAAGTCAGTTTTACCCAACAAAACCCCGTTTGAATTGGGCTGTTGGACTCTACTACTTTGGGTAGGCTGCCTGTTATTTCCTCCGCTTCAGGAAATGCTGGTTGATTTTGGGCGAAATGACATTACCCTTGCCTTTTGGTTATTAGTGGCAATCTGGTCGTTACAGCAGGCAAGCCAAACAGAACATCGAAAAGGCTGGCTTTTGTCAACAGGAATTAGCTTGGGATTCGCGATCGGCACCAAGCCCAATGGACTTTTTTATCTCGTCGGATTCTTATGCTTATTTTTCGCTCGTTTCTTCCCATCCAATCCACAAAAATCTAAAGGATTGGAATCAAGCTTCATCATTCTGCCAGCCCTATTAATGGGTGGATTTTGGTACTTTAGAAACTTAATTCAAGCTGGGACGTTATCGCCTGATTTTTTAGAAGTGGCGGTTGGGTTGAGCCTTGCTAAAAACCTATTTAATCCAGCCCTTTATCAACTTAATTTCTCACTTGTCTTTTTTCTATTGAGTGTGGGCATGACTGCGGTGACGATCGCGCGCTCCACATTCAAGCCGCTGACTCATTCGCTCAATTTAAAATTACTCGCCGGACTCAACTCGATCGCTCTGTTTGCCTTGATTCTCACCCCCAGCGGAGCAGGATTTTTGATCGGCGATCGACAGCTATTTTTAATTCAAATTCGCTACAGTGCTGTAATCATTCCAGTCACTCTTATTTTGAGTTTGTATTTTATCGCTCAGTGGTTAAATAACTGGACAAAACAGCTTTCTCTAGACCGACTACACACGTCTCAAAAGCGACGATCGACCGCCCTGTTTTTAACTGGAATCAACCTCATTGGCGCAATTTTATTAACTTCTCAACTGCTTTCTTATCAGCCTGCGATCGGGCTTCCTGGATACGATGGTATCTTCTTTCCAGTCGGAGAAAAGCCTAGTAAAGTCTACGAATGGGTGCAGAAAAATCTCACGAATACAGTTATTTATTCGATTGGATTGCGACCCTACGGACTTTATGGATTTCCCTTTAGTAATCGTGTCGTGTATCAGCTTGATTCATTGAATTGGAAATACCAAAACGGACTGAAAGTAATTCGAGACGCTAAACCCAACTACATCGCCATCAGCCTCGATCCCTTTACTCGCGCAGTTCCCGCTGACCTTCAATCTCTGACCAGCCAACCCCAAGCATTTGAACTGATTTATCAAGATGATCTTGCCCTTGTTTTTCGGATTACCCCCGTGGGACAAGCCCTGGCAGACCGCTGATAAGCTACCCTGAGAGTATTCGCGGAAAGCAACATTCTCAACTAGCCAGCTTTACAAAATAGACTCATGGTTGTTCTCTATTGGTCACTGGTTGCCCTGATGGTTGTGGGCATCGTCGGCGCGGTGGTTCCTGGCATTCCGGGGACAAGTTTGATTGTGGCAGGCATTGTGATTTGGGGAGCCGTCAACGGCTTTAGCAGCGTCGCAATTGCCCTCAGTGTGGCGATCGTCGTTCTCCTGTGTAGTCTTGGCATTGATTTTCTGGCAACCTATTGGGGTGCAAAGAAGGCAGGCGCAAGCAACTGGGGACAAATTGGCTCGATCGTTGGCTTCATTCTTGGCATTTTGGGATTTTTACCCACGATTCCGATCAGTGGCCCGATTGGCGTGATTATCGGCATTCTCATCGGGCCGCTGGTGGGCGCAATTGTTGGCGAATTTCTCTACCGCAAAGACATCACGATCGCCATCAAAGCCGGAGTAGGCATCGTCGTTGGTTCGCTGATTGGCAATCTGATCCAGGGCGTTTTGGCCCTCCTGACGGTGGGCGTTTTTCTATTCACAACTTTTCCCCTTGTCTTTCCGTCCTGACTTACGGCACTTCAGAAGACGAAGGCTGACATTTCAGTTGATTTTGAGAAAATTCGGGCATGGGGGGCGCATCGATCGTCGGCTGATTTGTTTTGCAGACGATACGGGTTGTCTGGCCTCTGGTCACTATCACAGTTCCGACAAAGCTGCTCAAGCCTGCTTGTTTAGGAACGGCCGTCACCTGAGCGCGATTGGTATTCAAAACTCTGGAGCGATACGTGTAGTCATAACTTTGTGAAATCAGATTAGCTGATCGCTCCAATTCTTCTAGCGTGCTGGCAAATCGCTTGTTTTGAGCATAAAATTTCTCTTGAGCCTGCGTCATGGCTTTAATGTACTTCTCGGCAGCCTGCTGTTTTTGTTGGGGCGATCGGGGCTGCGACGGACTGCCCGCAAAAGAACGGTCTGACTCGCCCTCTGAGGTTTGATTTCCCGACTTTGAGGTTGAAATTAGCGCCACAAAACCGCCGCCAAAAAAGGCCACCACAATCACCAACAGCGTCGGAACAAGATAAGCCTTGAGATAAACCGTGAGACTCGGACGATCGTCGCTCACCTCTTGCTCGATCGTTGCTGCAAACTCCTCTGACTCGTCAACCGCTTGAGTCTCCTCAACCTCTTTTTCTAGACTGACCACCTGAGTTTTTGGCAGCACCACCGGATGCACCTCAAATTCTTCGACCCACGAGAAAGAACGCGCTCCAATTTTGTGTCCCGAAGCTTTGACCGTTTGAATCGCATCTGTGCCCAGTTCTAAAATCCCCCGCCGGATAAAGGTCATCATCGTCTGCTGATTGAGCGTCTTTGCAGACTCCAAAAAAACAGACAAACAGCCGTTCTCTAAACTTGCTTTGGCGGTGATTCCTTTCGGTTCTAGAACTGCATTCATCAAAGCGGCGATCGCGTTGGCATCTCCTTGCCGGGCGAGTTCTAGAAGGTTCGGCTGATTCATTGAGAGAACTTCTTGAAGTAAGAGGAATTTGACATAAGATTTTTTTTGCAAAGCACGGGCCTCACCTTCTAGTCAGCTTGGAGGTCGATCGAGAGCTTTGATCGATTTTGGGTTAAGCTAAACCAGTCTGAGCGAGTCCACGTCAGAGCCTTTAACAGGTTGCTCCCAATTTACATCAAAGTCTCAAACTGCAATCAGAATCGTTCACCCTGATCTTAAATGGTTCGCTTCTGAGCAATGCTTTTCGGGATAAGCAGCAGAAATCTTAAAAAATGTGGGTTTGACAAAGTTTTTTTGCTTCGAGATTCAGAGCTTCTACCTCCAATTCTGGGCGGTTTCCAGACCAAGTTCGCGGTTCAAACGTCCTCGCTAACTGGTTTAGGGGGCTGTCTAAGTGGGTAACCGCAATGCAAGATTTCATCGAACTGACCTTAAGAAACGTGGACGACGGCTTTGATCAAGATGGCAGTTGTCGATCGCCAGGGTGAAATTTTCGAGGAATTTAATTTCAATTGGATCTAACATTTTGAGCAGTGGGGTAGCCGTTGGGCCGGCTTGTCTTCGCCAATCTCATCTCGATACTTCGTGCCGTTCTCTTAGTATCTGGGAACACTCAGTACAAGGAACCAATTCTCATCCTTTGCGCTCATTTAACACGACTCGTTACGCCAGGAGCAGGGCAGTGCAATCAGTCAAGCAACAGCAAATACTCGGCTATTTTATCGAAGAAGCGAAAGAACACCTGGACACGATCGAGCAAGGACTGGTTAATCTTCAAGCCACCATGTCTGACTCAGAACGGGTGAATGAACTCTTTCGAGCGGCTCACTCAGTCAAGGGCGGGGCAGCTATGTTGGGGTTTGACAGCATCCAAAGAACCGCCCACCATTTTGAAGACTGCTTCAAACATCTCAAAGAGCATCCGGTCAAGATCGACTCCAAGCTAGAAGACCTCTTTTTGAAGGGGTTTGATACGCTCAAAGCGCTCATCGAGTCGCTACAGGGGCCGTTTGGTCTGCGCGAAGAAGAGGCTCAACAGGCGGTGATTGCGTCGGAGCCGACCTTTACCGAGTTGCAGAAATATCTCCACGCCCTGATGAAAGCAGAAGCGAAGGGGTCTGGCAAAGCTGCACTTGCGTCTAATACGACGGCTCAGATCAATGCAATTCTTAAGGCAATGCTGCACCTGTTTAGACAGGCAGACTCGCCCAAAAGTCGCCAGCAGCTTGTAGGGTTGTGTAATCGGTTGATGCAGGTCAATGCGACGACAAAATCCTGGGTGATGGTTTTACAAATCGCGCAACGGGCGATCACTGTGCCCAAAAATTCCTATGGGGTGTTGGCTCCGATCGTGATTCGAGATCTCAAGCAAGCCAGCGATCTATTGGTATCGGGCCGAGTCGATGAGATTTTAGCGAGTCAAAATTTACAGAAGCTGATTGTCCCTGCCCAGGCTCCCAAATCTGTGCCCCTAGTCTCTGCGCCTCAACCCTCTGCGCCTCAACCCTCTGCACCTCAAAAAACCTCTGCCCAACCCGGAAGACAATCCGCGCCTAAACAGCAGGTGTCGATTCCTTTAGAGCCAAGAGCCGCCGCCAGAACCTTGCTAGAAGTGTTCAACAAATCTGAACTGATTGAGATTGCAGAGTTTTTGATGAAAGCGATTCAGTAAGGTCTGCTTGACGCGCTGCGATCGTTCTCTTCGCGTTACCCGCAAGGGGTCGCTGTGCAACGGGATTGAGTCTTATGCCAAACGATTGTTTACGTGCAACAGCTCCTTGGACTCCCTCAACCCCTCCTGGTCAAGGTGGAGAACTAGAAAATCCCACCTTTATTAGGGAAGATGCCGCAGAAAAATCAAGTTGGTATTACATTACCAAGGACTTGCCTAGAAGTTGCTCGGTTCTTTCAGGCAATTTTGCTCCCGTTGCCACTTCATTCACTACAGGCAGGTTTGCCAATAATATTGGTTGCCGCAGCTATCACACTTGACTCTTTAAAGAGTAAGTTTCGATCAGGTGCAAATTAGTGAATCGCTACAAGCCTCCAGACGATCGAACAGATCTTCAAACCCCACATAGCCGCAACCCCCCACACAGGATTCTAAATTACAGTCTTTGACCCAACCAGAGGGAAAGTGTCCCAAAGGGGCGGACGATCGAAACGTCAAATGGTCATAAGCAATCCAGCGACCCTCAACGCGCCAGCCGACTCGATCGCCAAACACTTGATAGTCTTGTCCAACTTGGTGCCAGATGCGCTGTTGAATGCTGAAACCAAATCGTTGATCGCTCCACTCAACCCACAGGCGATCGATCAGGCACAGATCCTGGCAGGGAAAGCAATCTAAGTCTTGAGGTCGCATCCAAGTTCCTTCTGAGTAGCCGATCGCTCGCAGCATCGCTAGATAAGTTTCGTAGTCTGCTTCCTTCCAATTGCCTGCTTGAAGTAAGGTTTGTAGCCTTCGATAATTAGGTTTGTTTTCAGAATCAAAGGAATTACTCTGCTCGGTTGTTAATTGATCACCACAGCATTGCAGAGATTGTGTTTGAAACAATTCTCTAGCGTTTGACTGATCTGTTTGTTTTGTCATGTCTAACGTGTCGTCTGTGCTGAATCAATGGTGACGATCGTTGCATTGCTTGCTGCAACTAAGCCAGTATACATTGATACAGGTTTCAGTTGTGTTATCAGGAAAACACGGATGATACTTAAGACTTTTATTAAAATTTTTATAGTCCTTGCTCAAAGCGACGTTTTGCTTCTTGCTCAAACCAGGAGACGACTTGCGGAACGGTGAGGTCTTCGATCGCCACCCCTGATTCTGCTGCCGACTGATTTAACGGTTTGAGCGCGGCGATCGTCAGTTGCGTAAAAAAGCCTTTGAAATTTTCGTCAAGGCCCTGCTGCAAACTGGGGTCGTTGGCAACCCATTCGGCAATTTGTGAATTTTGTAGATCGGCGATCGCTTGTCCGGATTGTTGGGCGATTTGTTTGAGCGATCGTAGTGAATAAATTGCCACTCTCGTCATAAATTTGTCGCGTGAAGTCAGCAGTGCTTTGTCTACTTCAGCACATTCTTCGGGCGTTAAAAATTCTGTATTCGATTCCATAGAAGCTTTTTAATGGTGATAAACAAACTCGATCGACATCATTCAATTTAGCGTTAAATTTTCTGCTGTAATCAGGTTTAGTCAAACGTTATCAAGTTTAGGATCTCATTACACATCTCTTCTGGCATCTTGCCCTTGCTGTATACGACATACTTGGCCAGCTTGTAGTTTGAGGGGTGCCTGATGAGATGTTCATTGAGATTTGGATTGCCATCTGACACGTACTCATTTCGTTCATTGAGAATTTGCACCGATTCATCCAGATCAGGAGACGGCAACAGGAGAATTACGTTTGAGTACGGTGCCAAGATCTGTTGAACTCGTTGGAACAGAGTATCGTCTTCATAAACAGAGTGACCTGCTCCAAAATCGATGACGCAGTGCTGGTGTTCTGAAAGTAACCGCTCAACTGCATGAGCTTCAAAGGGTTTCCAGTATTGATACACTCCCCACAAGCCTTGAGTCGCCCGCTTCTTCTTAGCCAATTCCTCGTCGTAGCCAATTTCTTTGTAGTAGTTTAATCTCAAATCGTCCATTGAGTGTTGTGGAACGTTAAGCCGCTTTGCCAAAAGCTCTCCGATCGTAGACTTACCCGACCCGATCGCGCCAATGAGAATAATGTCCGACTTCATGCGTTTCTGTGACCATTCACTCTACAAGTCTGTTGCCCTCTAACCTTGTTGTACCATCCAGACCAGCATTCCGAGCAAGTGATCGACGGGTGGAATAGCGTAATCGTGAAGGTCGATCGTCAGCGTCTGATCGTCTAATTTCATCAATCGCCAGGCAGTCCCGCTCGTGACGCTACCGTAAATCGTCGGGATCAGAATCTCGTTTGCTGCATTAAACTTTTGAGCCGCAATCATTTCTGCTGCACACTGACCTAACCCCTGCTTGAAATCACCTTTTTTAGCTTCAATCACGATCATGGCAGGCGCTTCGATCAAAACTTGCTCAGTGGATCGACTAATCAGAAAATCACAAACGCCGCTCAATCCCAATTCTGGAGCAACCGTAAAATCTTCGCCCGAAAATAGGCTGACTTTACGATCGAGCAGTTTTCGCACTTCAACCAAAATAGGACTGATCAGCAATTCCGATCGGGCTTTTTCTGACCCGGTAGCAATAGCTAATGGCAACCCTTCATTCAAGGCTTCTTGAAGATAGCTGCTGGGAGCGATCGGCTGAGTTTCAGGCAAAAACCGTCCCCCTTCGATCGTCATCAATCCAAACATTTTTTTGACGCTTCTCAGCGTAAAGTCACTGTAAGACATTCATTTTGCTTGAATTAAATAGCCGCAGCGATGTTTACCATTAACCAATTAGTCTAAACCTAACCACAAACAGACTGCATCTTCGACCTGCGATAATTGCTCTTGCGTCAGCACCCCTAACTTCTTGATCAACGTCACATAAGGGACTGTAACCAGGTTTTGAGCGTCGAAAACTCCAGATTTCAAAAACCTTGCCGCAATTTCAACCTCAAACCTTGAGTTTCTTGAACGAGTCGTATGAGCAACCAAAGTTACTAAGGCTCGATCGCGATCTTCGATAGGGACACTGATCGCTAGACAAGGACGCACTTTAGCCACATAACCTAAATCGACCAACCACACTTCACCTCGGCTTGGAATATTGCTCATGGTCGTTTTCGGACTCGTCAAGGCTCAAGAATAACGCTTCAGCGTTCAGTATCAATGCCTCATCTGATAGTGGAGTGTCTAAGTTGGCTGTCCGTCGCAAAATCTCAACAGCAACCTGCTGTTTTTCGACCTCTGGCAACTGATCAAAAGAATCTAATATTTGCTGCAATCCATTATTCATGGTTATTCATCGCTTCCTGTTTCAGCCAGTTCTTTGAGTCTCTAAATAGTGTAAAGTTTTGATTATTTTGCTTGGATCAAATAACCACAGCGATGTTCACCGTTGACGAGCCAGTGAGTACGATCGACCCGACAATCTTGCAGCGCCAGTTCAAACATTTCTAACTCATGCCCACAGACGCTCGGAAACGATTCGGCAATGTGAGAAATCGCACAATTATATTCAGTCAAAATAAACTGAGTGGATTCATCTGACTCGACCTTGTGACACTCTGCCATATAGCCTTCAGTGCGACGCAACTCGACTAGACCAGCGACCCGATCGGACAAAGAGCCAGATCCCAAACGCTGACGATATTCTAACCCTTTGCGCTCCCACTGTTTGCGGAGAATCGTACTCACCTGCTCGCGCCCCACCGTCTCAGCCAGCGTATCAAGGAGCGAAACCGCAAAATCATCGTAGCGATCGGGAAACTGCGATCGCCCCTCTCGGCTCAACTCATAGACATGGCTGGGTCGCCCCATCTTGGTCTGCACCGTCTGATGCAAAATCAGCCCCTCGGCTTCCAGATCTTTGAGGTGCCGTCGAATCGCCTGCGGACTCACCTGCACTTGCTCTGCCAATTCCTGGGCAGTCGCCTGAACCTGCTTCAAAAGGTAGTACAGGATGTCTTGTTTCGTCGTGGGTTGTTGAGTTGTGGTCATTCCAGGTTCCAGAAGTAACGGTCACTCGATCGCAGAAGAGGCAGTAGAAGGAACGGGAGCATCCTAGTTGTGTTGCCCAGGTCTTCGCCCCCTAAATCCCCCAATTCTGGGGGACTTTGAACTAGAATCTCGGCTCGAAGTCCCCCAGAATGGGGGATTTAGGGGGCACAAAAGACTAGAATCCAGTGAGAAAGACCTGTAATCAGGAAAAGTCAAACGTTTTGCACAGTTCAGATACTCTCGAAAAAATCGACTTTGACAACATCATTGTTTCTAAAGTATCTTACAATGAAGTTAAGCAACAAAGGTGTTGTTTTAATTATAAGATTTATCGGATGTACTGTCGTTCTGGCTCGTAAACACAGATGAATACAGAAACCCAAACCACACAAGCATCAGATAAAAGCCTCGAAGCCATGAGGCATTTTTCAGAGCAATACGCCAAGCGTACTGAGACTTACTTTTGCGTCGATTCGAGTGTGACGGCCGTCGTGATCGAAGGACTGGCCAAGCATAAAGACGACTTGGGCGCTCCCCTTTGTCCCTGTCGTCACTATGAAGACAAAGAAGCCGAAGTCGCCGCCGCTTATTGGAACTGCCCTTGTGTCCCCATGCGAGAGCGTAAAGAGTGTCACTGTATGCTCTTTTTGACTCCAGACAACGACTTTGCGGGTGAGATGCAAGAAATTACCTTCGACGAAATTCGTGCCACGACCAACACTTAGACATTAGAGGTGAGGGAGCCAATTTTTTTCATCCCTCCTCCTTCATCCCTTTCCTTCCCCCTTGCCCTTCCTCACTACAAAGAGAACACGATCGATGAGTGCAGTACAAAACCTGGTTAATCAGCCTTATAGGTATGGGTTCGTTACGGATATCGAATCTGATACGATTCCTCGTGGGCTGAGTGAAGAAATGGTTCGGTTGATTTCGGCTAAAAAAGAAGAGCCGGAGTTTATGCTGGAGTTTCGCCTTAAAGCCTATCGGCAGTGGTTAAAGATGACCGAGCCAGATTGGGCCCAGGTAGGGTATCCGGCGATCGATTATCAAGACATCGTTTACTACTCTGCGCCCAAGCTCAAAGAAAAGAAGAAAAGCCTCGAAGAAGTCGATCCCGAAATGCTGGCGACGTTTGAGAAGCTGGGGATTTCGCTGTCTGAGCAAAAGCGGTTGAGCAATGTGGCCGTGGATGCAATTTTTGATAGCGTGTCGATCGCCACCACCTTCAAAGAAAAGCTGGCGAAAGAGGGCGTGATCTTCTGCTCGTTTGCGGAAGCGGTGAAAGAGCATCCCGATCTGATCAAAAAGTATCTGGGTAGCGTCGTTCCGGTGGCGGACAACTATTTTGCAGCGCTCAATTCGGCTGTGTTTAGTGACGGGTCGTTTGTTTACATTCCCAAAGGTGTCAAGTGCCCGATGGAGTTGTCTACTTACTTCCGCATTAATAATGGGGACTCTGGGCAGTTTGAACGGACGCTGATTGTTGCCGAAGAAGGTAGTCACGTCAGCTATCTTGAAGGCTGCACGGCTCCGATGTTTGACACCAATCAACTTCACGCAGCAGTTGTAGAATTGGTGGCGCTGGACAATGCCGAAATCAAGTATTCCACTGTTCAGAACTGGTACGCAGGCGACGTAAATGGCAAAGGCGGCATCTACAACTTTGTCACCAAGCGCGGATTGTGTCAGGGCGTGAATTCCAAAATCTCTTGGACGCAGGTTGAGACGGGTTCGGCCATCACCTGGAAGTATCCGAGCTGTGTGCTGATTGGCGATAATTCCGTTGGCGAATTCTACTCCGTAGCGCTGACCAACAACTGCCAGCAAGCCGATACTGGAACCAAGATGATCCACGTCGGCAAAAACACCCGCAGCACGATTATTTCTAAAGGGATCTCGGCGGGTCGATCGCAAAATAGCTATCGCGGTTTGGTAAAGATTAATCCCAACGCTAAGGGCGCGCGCAACTATTCGCAGTGTGACTCAATGCTGATTGGCGACAATGCTCAAGCCAACACCTTCCCCTACATCCAGGTGCAAAACAACACAGGCAAAGTTGAACACGAAGCCTCTACTTCCAAGATTGGAGAAGACCAACTGTTTTACTTTAGTCAGCGCGGCATTTCTCCTGAAGATGCGATCTCGATGATGATCAGTGGATTCTGTAAGGATGTGTTTAACCAACTGCCGATGGAGTTTGCCGTCGAAGCCGATCGTCTCCTCAGCCTCAAACTAGAAGGGTCTGTGGGGTAAGACAAGCATGGTTGTACAGGCTGACATTGAACTGATTTGGGGGGCGGATCTGGCTCTGGTGCATGAAGGCTATCGCTCAGAAAGTCAGATTCGGCGCTGTAATGTGAGTGCGATCGTCGATCGCCGTACTACCATGCTTGCTATTCCAGAGTTTGTCAAAGAGCAACTGGATTTGAGGAAAGTTCGAGATGTCGAAGCCGAGTTAGCAGGTGGGTCTATTGCCGTGGTTGAAGTGGTGGGGCCGATCGAGGTTCGCTTTCAAAATCGACGTACATTGGTCGAAGCGCTGGTGATTCCTGACTCAACTAAAGTTTTGTTAGGCGCGATCCCGATGGAAGGATTAGACGTGTTTATCGATCCAAAGCGAGAACGATTGATTGTCAATCCTGAGAGTCCAGAAGTGGCTCGGATGATGCTGATGTGAGGTCGATCGTCAATGACTCAAATACTACAATCTAGAACCATTAATATTCGCGATCTAATTGACCAATTTGGTCTGCAACTGGTACGCGATCGACAATTTTTCACAGAATGGCATGAGGATTTGTCTGAACTCAATGAACAGGAAAAGCAGTTTTTAGACAAAGTTCGAGAAGGCTTTTTTAACCTGATGCAGTATCCTCCTTACCTGGAGAAAGCGGTTCAGATTTCTATCTTATCGCCTCTATTATTTCTGGCTGATTTCTTTCTGCCTCCCTTTCACATTAGAACAGAACAATCAACTGAAATTGTCAGTGAAGATGAAGGGGTCATTATTCGCGGTCAGCTTGATCTAATTGTTTTAAAGGAGCGATTTTGGGTTTTGGTGATTGAGTCTAAAGGGTTTGCTTACTCACCTGAAGCGGGTTTAGCTCAACTGCTTTCTTATATGTTGGCAGATCCAGAACCCGAAAAACCTTGTTTTGGACTGTTAACTAATGGACTTGATTTTAGCTTTATCAAACTGTCAAAAAATCCTGCTCGGTATGCGGTGTCTAATCGGTTTAATATTTTGAATGAAGGGAATGAACTATATTCAGTTCTACAAATTATGAAGCGGTTGGGTCAGTTGTAATGAGCGATGAAATTAGAGAGGTCAGAGTGTGATCAGTGACAATAGTGAAGTGATTTTGTCGGTTAGTAATTTAACTGCAAATGTAGAAGAGACTCAGATTCTTAAAGGCTTGAATCTGGAAATTAAAGCAGGCGAAATTCACGCGATCATGGGGCCAAACGGATCGGGAAAAAGTACCTTATCCAAAATTTTGGCTGGGCATCCCGCTTACGAAATCACAGGCGGCGAAGTGACCTTTCGAGGACAGGATTTATTGGAAATGGCACCGGACGATCGCGCCAAATCGGGTGTGTTCCTCGCCTTCCAATATCCCCTCGAAATTCCTGGGGTCAGCAATGTAGACTTTTTGCGCGTCTCATATAATGCCAAACGCAAGCACGAAGGGCTGGAAGAACTAGATGCTTTTGACTTTGATGACTTGGTTCAGTCTAAACTCGAACTGCTGAAAATGGATGCTTCTTTTCTCAGTCGTAGTGTGAATGAAGGCTTCTCAGGCGGTGAGAAAAAGCGCAACGAAATCCTACAAATGGCATTGCTAGAACCCAAGTTAGGCATTCTCGACGAGATTGATTCGGGTCTGGATATTGATGCGCTAAAAATTGTTGCCAATGGGGTAAATGAACTCAAATCACCCGACAATGCAACACTGGTGATCACGCACTATCAACGACTTTTGGATTACATTATTCCTGACTTTGTGCATGTGATGGAAGGCGGCCGGATTCTCACGACAGGCGGCAAAGAATTGGCTTATGAACTCGAAGCTCGTGGCTATGACTGGGTGCGTGAAGAGGAGGCAGCAGCGCGATGACCATTGAAGTTTCCACCCTGTCTGACACCGCAAAATCTACGCTCAAAGCGAGAGTTGATCGCTCTGCTTACTTATCAAATTTGCTGAATCTGCGGTCTAATTCTGAGTTGGCATTGTTGAATGAAGTGCGTGATCGAGCCAGCGCGATCGTTCAAGAGTTAGCGATTCCCAACACTCGCGATGAAGAATGGCGATTTACCGATTTGTCGGCGCTGTTGAAGGTGAGTTTTGAGACGGCAGATTTGGCGATCATTGGCTTTTCAGAAATCCAATTATTTTTGCTGCCCGAGACAATTAACAGTCGGTTGGTGTTTGTGAATGGATTTTATGCTCCGGACTTGTCGGCTGTCGATAATCTTCCTGATGGCGTTTTGGTTGGCAATTTGATCGCAGGTGCGGAATTTATTCCTTCACTTTCTGATTATTTGGCGATGCAGCCAGGATCAGAAGAAGTGTTTACGGCATTGAATACCGCAAGCTTGAAAGATGGCGCGATCGTCTACATTCCCAAAAATCAAGTTGTCGAAACGCCGATCCAAATTCTGTCTGTGACCACGACCAGCGAAACGCCAAAAATCAGTCATCCTCGCGTTTTGGTAATTGCTGAAACAGGTAGCCAGGTTACCTTAATTGAAGAGTATGTGACGCTGGGCGAAGGTGTGTATTTCACCAATCCGGTGACGGAAATCTGGCTGGCAGACAATGCGGAAGTTCGGCACACTAGAGTACAGCGAGACAGCGAAACAGCCTTTCATATTGGCAAAACGGCAGTGTCTCAGGCGCGAGATTCTCGTTACAGTTGTACCGCAGTCAGCATGGGCGCTCAGATTTCTCGTCACAATCTGGAGGTTTACCAGACAGGTGAACAGACCGAAACGACGCTGAATGGTTTGACCATGTTGAATGGTCAGCAAATCGGCGACACCCACAGCAAGATTGCCTTCTCGAAGCCTCACGGCAAAAGTAATCAGGTGAACAAGTGCATTGTGGGCGATCGCGCTCATGCCATCTTTAACGGTAAAGTCTTCGTTCCCAAACTGGCTCAACTGACGGACGCAGCCCAACTCAGCCGCAATCTTCTCCTCTCACCCAAAGCCAGAATCGACACCAAGCCCCAGCTAGAAATTGTTGCCGATAATGTCAAATGCGCCCACGGTGCGACGGTCAGCCAGCTAGAAGACGATGCGATTTTTTACCTCCAGAGTCGAGGACTCAGCCAAACCGACGCTCAAAAACTGCTAACCTACGCTTTCGCGATCGAAGTGATTGACGAGATCCCGATCGCCACCCTCCGCAAAACCCTAGCCGACCTGATCCGCACCCAAAATCTATAAAGTTCTTTCATCCCTCATCCCTTTCAAGATGACTATCACCCAAGAAAAAACAATCGCTGCCAAAGTCCGCTCTGAGTTTCCGATTCTCCATCAGGAAATTCACGGCAAACCGCTGGTTTATTTGGATAATGCTGCCACATCTCAGAAGCCGATCGCGGTTCTCAATGCGATTCAGCACTATTACGAAAACGACAATGCCAACGTGCATCGAGGCGTTCATACGCTAAGTTCGCGTGCGACGGATGGCTATGAAGGTGCCCGTGACAAAGTGGCTGCGTTTATCAATGCGGCTTCTCGCCAGGAAATTGTCTATACCCGCAACGCGAGTGAAGCAATTAATTTAGTGGCGTATTCGTGGGGTTCGACACTGCATCAGGGTGATGAGATCATTCTGTCGGTGATGGAGCATCACAGTAATCTGATTCCCTGGCAGCTTTTGGCACAGAGAACGGGCGCGGTGCTGAAGTTTGTCGAGTTGACCGAGACTGAAGAATTCGACTTTGAGCAGTTCAAATCGCTACTGTCGGAGAAGACTAAGATTGTTTCGATCGTGCATGTCTCGAATACATTGGGATGCATTAATCCCGTTAAAGAAATCTGCGCGGAGGCTCATAAATTCGGTGCAAAAGTGCTGATTGATGCCTGTCAGAGTGTGCCGCACATAGCGATCGACGTTCAAGAAATGGACTGTGATTGGCTCGTTGCTTCGGGTCATAAAATGTGTGCGCCGACCGGAATTGGATTCCTCTACGGCAAATTGGATCTGCTGCGATCGATGCCTCCCTTTTTGGGCGGTGGCGAGATGATTGCCGATGTGTTTTTGGATCACGCGACTTACGCCGATCTGCCCCACAAATTTGAAGCCGGAACGCCCGCGATTGCTGAAGCGATCGGACTGGGTGCGGCGGTCGATTATTTGAGCGCGATCAGCATGGACAAGATTCACGCTTACGAAGAAGAACTCAATGCTTACTTGTTTCAACAGTTGAGCGAAATTCCTGAGATCCGCATCTATGGCCCTCAGCCCAACGCAGACGGAAGTGGACGAGCCGCATTAGCCGCCTTCACCGCCGGAGACGTGCATCCCCACGATTTGTCTACGATTTTGGATCAGGCAGGGGTCGCCATCAGAGCGGGACATCACTGCACCCAGCCGCTTCATCGCCATCTCAAAGCCCAATCGACCGCACGAGCCAGCCTCTACTTCTACAACACTCGCGAAGAGATTGACGTATTCATCACCTCACTCAAAGAAGCCGTGGAGTTTTTTGGTGGACTGTTTGGGTAGTATTTGAAGGGCGATCTCTTCGAGTTACCCGCTAGGGGTCGCTTCGAGTTACCCGCAAGGGGTCGCTCAGGATTCGTTCTAATTTAACGTGAATTCGATGGAGTTTTTTCGCTTCGTTATTGAGCGCTTCGCCCCCTAAATCCCCCATTCTGAGGGACTTTGAATCAGCATAATTTCTTTGAACTCTAGAACTTTCTCTCGTTCAAAGTCCCCCAAATTTGGGGGATTTAGCGATTATCTTGAATGTCAAGCCGGAAGCGCAACTTTTTCAGGGCTGGCTTCTTCAGCAGGAGGCTGCCAAGCCTTGCCCTGTTTCACGATTGCATTAAGAATGGTCAGCAACTTGTGCATACAAGCGACTAAAGCCACTTTCTTTAACTTGCCACGATCGAGAAGGCGATTATAAAACGCTTTCAACACCGGATTGTAACGAACGGCAACCAAAGCTGACAGGTACAACCCCTGCCTGACGGGCGCACGACCGCCAAAGATCCGCCGCTTGCCCTTCATCTGACCACTGTCATAGTTCAGGGGGGCCACTCCGACTAAGGTGGCGATCTGCTTGTGCGTCAACTGTCCCAACTCTGGCAAACTTGCCAGTAACGTGGCACACAGGGGCGAAGATGAACGTCCAGTGTCCGTTTACTGACATCAATGCCAATGTA
>NZ_JBJPHS010000094.1:0-23172 GCF_052939495.1 Phormidesmis sp. 146-12
TGTTAGCCAGATTTTCGCGCTTTTGGAATGAGTCAGCGGGCTATTGTTTTGACGTGTTAGATTCGCCTGATGGCAATGATGCTGCCCTGCGTCCCAATCAGATTTTTGCCGTCTCGCTGCCCGACAGTCCGCTGACCAATGCCCAACAAAAAAGCGTCGTGGATGTCTGTGGACGATCGCTGCTCACTTCCTATGGACTGCGATCGCTGGCTCCGTCTCAAATCGGCTATCAGGGGCACTATGGCGGTTCACAGTTTCAGCGTGATGGGGCTTATCATCAAGGCACAGCCTGGGGTTGGTTGATTGGGCCGTTTGCGATCGCTCATCTGCGGGTGTACAACAATCCGATCAAAGCGAGAGAATTTTTGGAACCGATGGCCAATCACCTTTGCGCGCATGGCGTAGGCAGTTTGAGTGAAATTTTTGATGGCGATGCGCCAATGATTCCCAATGGCTGTACGGCTCAAGCCTGGACGGTGGCAGAAGTGTTGAGGGCATGGTTTACGATCGCCAATGCTTGAACCAAAATCTTGTCTAACAGTCCTTCAGAATTGGCAGCTTGGAGGCAGAAGACGTAAGCACCGAAGCGAAAAACGGCGTTGCTGAATCAGGGGATGAATTGCCCCAAAGCGGCGGGAAACCCAAGGTTCAAAGTCCCCCAAGTTTGGGGGATTTAGGGGGCGAAAAGATGGACACTTCCCACAGATTCATCCCTCCAATCAGCAACGCCCAAAAAACCTTCATCGAACTGATGTTGCCTTAATTGCGATCAATCTCATCTTTGGAAATAACAAGGCTGAGTTGATAAGTCACCGAGTCAGATTGGTGAGGAACAATCACAATTTCATAGTTGCCCGATCGCTTCACCTTTCCTGACCAGGAAGTTTCCGACGAACTTTTTGGCACAGGGGCAGAATCAGCAGGCGAAAAAATCGAAATTCGGGTCGAATCTTTCGGCACTTTTAGAGTTAATTGTAAGGACTGATTTTGTAATAAACGAGCGATATAAACTTTTCCTTGACCATTTTTTAGAGTTTGCTGATCTTTAAACAAAGGAGCTTTTACGACCGTTGAATTTGTTTGAATCGTACTCGCTTGATCGTGCGCGATCGCATACCAAACTTGACCGAACTTACGAGGATTGAGTAATTTTCCTTGCTGTTGAGGAAACCACTGTAAAAATTGAGCATCTGACAACGTTTCGAGCGATCGACTGCTAACATTTACCGACGCTAACCAATCGTTATAGCTGGCTCGATTGTATTGCCCTATTCCACTTCGCGCCTGAGAACTTAGGGCTTCTAATTGGTCTAAAACGGTGTTGGCGATCGCGTTCCATTCTTGTTTTAACCGATTGGATTGGGGGTCAGATTCTAGCGATCGACTTTGCAATTGTGGATATTTAACAAAAAACTGCTCGTCTACCAAATCAGTGAATAAATCGTAGGGAATCGTTAGCTTTTTGCGGCGATCGCGCAGCGCTTCTTGAATAGCTTGTGGATCTTTGGGCGGAACTTTAACAGAGGGAGCGATCGTTTTTGGAGCCGTGACTAATATAGGTTCTCGAACGATCGCCACAATTCTCCAGACGGCAATTCCTGCCAATCCAACAAATAGAGTTGCAAAGATCAAAAGAGAAAAGTCTTGCCAGATTTGAGGTTCAGAAGAAGATTTTTGAGGTGCGAAATCTGAGGTCTGAGTTGAAGTCGAGTTCTGAATTTTAGTCGGTTTTTTGAGCTTGATTTCTGCGATCGCTCTCCTTACTTTTTCCGCCGAGGCAAACCGCTTGTCTGGATTGGGGCACAACATTCGCTGCAAAACTTGGGCAAAATGAGGACTGACGATCGCCCATTCTTGCCAAGACCACGCCTGCGTTTTTTCGTCATAGAGTTCTTCAGGTTCTCGCCCAGTTAGTAACACCACCGCAACCACCGCCAGAGCATACAAATCGCTGTCTCGCTCGACTCGATCGCCCAATCGCTGCTCTAAGGGTGCATATCCCCAGTCATGCGATCGCTGATGAGGCTTGAGTTTTAGATCAAACGCCACTTCTTTAAGCAACCCAAACTGAATCAGGACGGGAAGACGATCGGAGTGTCTGAAAACAATACTGTTGAGCGAAATATTTTGGTGAATCATGCCGCGATCGTGAACATCGCTCAAAACAGGCAACAATTTTTCAAACAGATCCAAAACTTCGGCTTCTAAGAAGAGATTATTTTGAATCAGTCGATCGGTTAACCAGGCTCGATAACTAATTCCTTGCACATAGTCTCTCACCCAAAATAAGCGATGATCGTGGACAATTACGACTCGAAATCGAGGAATTTGAGGGTGCTGCAATTGCGTTAAAACACTCACCTTTTGCTGAAATTGCTCTCTTAAATCATCTAAATTTGTCGCTCTAGTTGGAATGAATTCCTCCAAAACACAGCGCTCATTCAAGCGTTTTTGATCTTCTGCAATATAGGCCCAACCGTACTCTCCCTGCCCCAGTATCCCTATAATTTTGTAACGGTTGTGCAAAAGCGTCCCGATTGGAATTGGAGATTGCATAGCAGACAAGTTAAACTATTCGCCTCAAAAAAACTAACCTTCAATTGAGTCGATCGCCCAAAAAGTTTGACCAGATAAACGATTCAAACAGAACTTTTGTACTAATCTAACATCAGCAATCCAATTTGAATCAGATCTCATACCAAATCAATTTTCAGGGGTAACCGATCCTTGACCTCCCCCAACTCCTTACTAAGGCGGGCAGCTAGAAAATTCCACCTTTGTAAGGTAGGGCTAATTTATTTGTGAGATGCAAAAGGCGAGGAATATCGAGATCAAGTTGACGTAGATTTAGAATGATTCGCACGATCGGAAAACAACGTTTCTCAGTGGCTTAAATAGCAATGACAATCCGGTTTCTCGATCAGAGACTCGACGAGAGAATTTAAAGCAACGGCTGCTAACAATCCACCCCCGATCGTGCCTTCGATCGTCACATACGGCAGGTCTAGCTGCATCAATCGTCGCTTGGCGGCTGGGGCATGACTAAATCCGATCGGCATTCCAATTATCAAAGCGGGTGCAACCGTTCCCTGACGAATCGCCTCACACACCGCCAACAAAACAGACGGCGCATATCCAATCACCAAAATACATCCCTGGGGAATCTGCTGTAGCCGCTGTTGCCAATTGGCTTGATGCCGAAAAGCTTGTTCTGCTTGAGTGACATCGTTGATGTGAGGGTCATCAATCAGCATTTTTGTGACGCAGTTTAGATGAGCGAGACGAGTCTGATCTAAAGCCGCCGTCACGGTGGGAATGTCGGTCACGATCGTACATCCCTGTTTCATTGCGTTACGAGCCGCCGCGATCGCCCCTTGACTGACTTTCACAAACGGCACCAGACTCAGATCTCCACAGGCAAGAACCAGTTTTGACAGCAAATCGACTTCAATTTCGGAGCGATCGCTTAAGTCTGGTAGCAATCGCTGTAGTGATTCTTCAAATGATTCTGGGTGATGATCGACTGCGATATCTAATCCTCTCCACAGCGTTTCTAATTCTGTTTGGGTCTTTGCTTCCAAATGTTTCAATTGAGCGATCGCTTCGGCTTGGACGATCTGACACTGGCGATCGCGTCCCAGTAATCCTTCTAATGCGGCTGCGGTTTGTCTAAGATGAGTCATTTGCTGAATCACCGATCGATACTGTTGTTGAAGTTGTCCAAGCAAGGCAGTCTGTTCTGATTCGGGTTCGGCTTCTAGCAGTTTGTGAATGTGGGAAAGCTGAAATCCCTGCTGCTTGAGGGTGACAATTCGCTGCAAACGCTGCACGTCTTTTTCGGTGTAGAGCCGATAGTTTCCGGGCGATCGTTCGGGTTGAGGAAGCAATCCCAATTGATGATAATGACGCACCATGCGAGGAGATACGTCGCCGCCGACGGTTTGAGTAAGTTGTTTGATGGTCAGCATGGGAGGGAGGAGGGAGGAGGGAGGAGAGAGGAGGGAGGAATTTGTAGCGTTTGCTTGACCTTAACACTGATGTCAATGTTTAGAGTGAGGGAGTTCTCTTGACGATCGCTCCTTATGCAATCTGTTCGCTTTCCTCAATTTGCTAAAGATCATCCCGATGCGATCGCGGCTCTGACTTGTGGGTTTCTGGTTCTCTTGGGCTGGGCGGCGTTGAATATAGGCTGGCTGAGTGTGGGATTGTTGATTCTTCCGGCGGCTTATGTGATTGGGGGCTATGACAGCGCTCGTGAAGGACTGACGACTCTGTTTGCAGAGAGAGAACTGGATGTCGATTTGTTGATGATTGTGGCGGCGCTCGGTGCAGCAGGCTTGGGACTCTGGCGGCGAGAATATTATCTGATTGTCGATGGAGCCGTTCTGATTTTGATTTTTGCGATTAGCGGAGCGCTCGAAGGGTATGCAATGCAGCGCACCGATCGCAGTATTCGCAGCTTGATGAGTCTGACTTCTGATACGGCACGAGTCTTGCAGGATGGACAAGAACAACTGATTTTAATTCGAGAATTGCAGGTGGGCGATCGGCTGCTTGTCAAACCAGGAGAATTGATTCCGACCGATGCTCTGATTACGCAGGGAAACAGTTTAATCAACCAGGCAGCGATCACAGGCGAATCACTTCCCGTTGAAAAAAATGTAGGTGACGAAGTATTTGCGGGAACGCTAAACGGAACGGGAGCCTTAATGCTCAAAGTTCACCAACCGCCCGAAAGTAGTCTGATTCAGCGCGTGATCCGACTCGTCGAACAGGCCCAAACCGAAACGCCTCCGTCACAGCAGTTTATTGAGCGATTTGAACGCAGTTATGCCAAAGTGATTGTCGTGACAGGAATCTTACTCGCCCTTCTGCCCCCATTTTTCTGGGGCTGGACTTGGGAAACCACGATCTACAGAGCCTTAATTTTCCTCGTTGTCGCGTCTCCCTGTGCATTGATGGCAGCAATCATGCCGACGCTGTTATCAGGAATCGCCAACGGTGCGAGACAGGGAATCTTATTCAAAAATGGCGCTCAATTGGAGATGCTGGGCAAAGTGCGGGCGATCGCTTTCGACAAAACAGGCACCCTCACAACCGGAAAGCCCAGCGTTGTCAAAATCATCGCGGCTCCAAGCTATTCTGAAACTCAAGTTCTGGAAGTCGCCTCGGCGTTAGAAGCTTATTCAGAACATCCGATCGCTCAAGCAATTTGCACCCATCTTCCCTCCAATTTGTTAGCAACGGACGTACAAGCGCTTCCCGGTCAAGGAGTTTTGGGATTAGTGCAGAGACAGCCATCTCTCGCGGGCAAAGCTAGTTTGATTTCTCAAGTGCCACCCCAATTCTCACAACTAAGCGACCAGCTAGAAGCCCAAGGCAACACTGTCGTTTGGGTCGCTCAATCTGAGAAAGTTTTGGGACTGATTGCGTTAGCCGATACGATCCGACCGGAGGCGATAGGAGCGATCGCTCACCTGAGAAAATTGGGCATCGAACAGATAATTTTGCTCACGGGCGACAATCCACGCAGCGCCGATCGAGTTGCTCAAATGCTAGGAATCGACCAGGTTTACGCAGACTTATTGCCAGAAGACAAACTACATCTAATGAAGCGTCTACAGCGTCAATACAAAACGGTGGCAATGGTAGGCGATGGAATCAACGACGCACCCGCTCTCGCCCAAGCGTCTGTCGGTATTGCGATGGGAATTGTCGGCAGCGATGTGGCCCTCGAAACGGCGGATGTCGTCTTGATGGCAGACCGTTTAGAAAAAATTGGCAGCGCGATCGCGCTGGGCCGCAGATCTCAAGTCATTGTCAAACAAAACATCACCTTTGCGCTCACCTTTATTGTTCTTTTGCTAATTGCCAATTTTGCAGGTGGCATTACCCTCCCTTTGGGCGTAGTGGGTCATGAAGGCTCGACCGTTCTAGTTACATTAAGTGGCCTGCGGTTGTTGAGAAATGGTTAATAAACTTTAATTAACCGGAGTTCGATAAAATCCTCTATGACAATTGACCATTCCGAAATGCCTTTAACCTCTCAATAAATTAACGTCAGTTCGAAGCGAAAAAACTCCATCGAATTCACGTTAAATTAAGTATTCTATTTGAGTTGTGAGAATTCGGTGGTTAGTCTTTGACCGTAAACTAGTCCCTAAGAACTAATCACTAAGAACCCGCTATTTCAAACATCCCATCTGAGAACCGTTGTTTCAATTTAACTTTACGCGCCACGGCTCGACGACTTTACCTGTAATCCTCTTCCTACATGGGTTTCTTGGAAGTAGTGAAGAGTTTGCCGATATTGTTCCTCAGTTCGATCGCTGCTGTTGTCTGTGTCTTGATCTGCCCGGACATGGCAAAACTCAGGTGGTTGGCGACTATTCACTATCTACTACGGCACAGGCGATCGTAGACTTGCTCACTCAACTCGACATTCCCCAGGCTATTCTCGTTGGGTATTCTTTGGGCGGACGGTTAGCATTGTCTTTAGCGTTGCAGTTTCCCGATCGCTTTCCCAAAACAATTCTCGAATCAGCCTCTCCCGGATTAAAAACAGAGACCGAACGCGCCCTTAGAAGAAAACACGACGACCAACTGAGCGATCGCATAACGTCTAATTTCCCAGAATTTCTCACCGAATGGTACGATCAGCCGCTTTTTCGATCGCTCAAACAGCACCCAAATTTTGCTGCCCTTTATGAACATAGATTGAAAAATAATCCTATCGAACTAGCGAAATCACTGCGAAACTTAAGTACAGGTCGTCAGCCCAGCTTTTGGAGCAAATTGGCACACTACAAGCAGCCGTTACTATTAATGGTGGGAGCGCACGATCGCAAATTTGTCTCCATTAATCAAGAAATCGCCGCCCGCTGCCCAACTGCCCAACTTGAAATTCTTGTCAACACTGGCCACAACCTTCACCTCGAAAACCCGCAAGCCTTTACAATGCACATCAGCGATTTTTTGCGATCGACTCATTAGATACACCAAACGATTCGTTGTTTCCTGATCAGAAAGTTCTGGCTTGTAAAAAGGTGATCGATGAGAGCGTCCGATCAGAAAGCACTATTTTTAGAACAAGTGTACTATTAAAGAGCTTTCTTCACGGCGCTTTTTTCTCGACCTTTGGGAATTCTGACTCCATCTTTCAGCACTTTCTCAAACCTCCTCAAAAAAGCTGACTCAGCACACCCCTGCGTAAGGAAGAAAAAACATGCGATCGCTCTCCCTTCTTAAAGCAATCACCTGTCACCCCCTGCTTATCGGATTTGTCTCAACGCTGATCCCGATCGTGCTGATTTCTCCTGGTTTTAGTCGTCCGGTCGCCCTTCCGCCCTCTAGTTTTCTTCAGTCTGCCGCCTCCGAGCCGGGAGAATATACGCAAGAGCAGATTCGTTATTTTATGGAAGTTGCAATGGGCGCAGAGTATTCCAATGTTAACGGAGCTAAAATTCGTAAATGGCAAGAAGATCTGAGAATTAAAGTACTCGGAACGCCAACGAATGCAGATTTAGAAACGCTAAACACGGTTATCAACGAAATCAACGAGTTAACGGCTGGAAACGTACGGTTACAACTAGTCACCCAAAACCCCAACGTCACAATTCACTTTGCTCCAGAATGGAAATTTAAACAGCTTGAGGCAAACTATCAGCCTATAAATTATGGCTACATTTGGACACAGTGGAATAACGACACGATTACGAACGCCAACATTCTGATTACCAGCAAGCAAGTCACCCAAAAAGAGCGATCGCATCTAATTCGCGAAGAGTTAACGCAATCATTGGGATTGATGCAAGACTCTAACCGCTATGCAGATAGCATGTTTTATCAACCCTGGACGGATGTGACTCAATATTCGAGTCTCGATCGGGCGTTGATCAAGATGCTATACAGTCCTCAAATTCGTCCCGGTATGAACCAAGCTCAGGTGATCAACGTTCTCAATTCACTTCAAGCACAAACCCCATCAACCCAGTGTGACTCCAAACAAATCGCTCTAGACTTTGGCAACCCAACCTGTGCAAAGCGTTAGAGACTGTCAGCAAGTAGCTTGTCGGCTAGAGCGCAGTGACATCCCCATCGGGCGAGTGGCCTACTGAAGGGGATGTTAGACCTCTCTAAAGAAGTCCTCAAGATGCCGCTGCTCTATGAACATGCGGTTTGTCCACTCATCCCAAAACGATCGCACTGGCTGCCCGATCGCCTCACCCCCAGCCCCACGATCGCATGATTCAATCCATCGTTTCTACGGTTTAGAAGAACGATCGCCCTGTCTGCCACCAAATATACAGACTCGCTGACAAGAATCGAAAAACTTTTGGTCATCCGTCGGGCAAGCGACCCCAATCCCTTAGAATGACGTATCGGGGAAATGCTGAAGTAAGTAAAGTTATGAGTAATGAGTTTTGACTTGGGCCACCCTGCCAAATCAGACCCAAACACTCAAAGCTGAGAACTCAAAACTCTCTCCCCTTGCCCTTCTCTACTCCATCCCCTTTAATTTTATGCCCAAGGTTCTTGTTTCTGATCCGATTGATCAAGTCGGGATCGATATTCTCTCTCAGGTCGCTCAGGTCGATGTCAAAACAGATCTCACTCGCGAACAATTAGTCGAAATTATTTCAGAATACGACGCGCTGATGATTCGTTCTGGAACTCGTGTCACCCAGGAAGTGATCGAAGCGGGCACCCTCCTCAAAATTATCGGACGCGCAGGCGTGGGAGTCGATAACGTCGATGTCACCGCCGCTACTCGCAAAGGCATTGTCGTCGTCAACTCACCCGAAGGCAACACGATCGCCGCCGCCGAACACACGATCGCCATGATGATGGCTCTGTCTCGCTACATTCCTCAAGCCAACGAACTCCTCAAAGGTGGCAAGTGGGATCGCAAAAACTACACGGGCGTTGAAGTTTATAAAAAAACGTTGGGTGTGGTTGGCTTGGGCAAAATTGGCGCTCACGTTGCCACAGTGGCCAGAGCGATGGGCATGAAGCTATTAGCCTTTGACCCCTTTATCTCTAACGAACGCGCCGATCAGCTAGGCTGTCACCTGGTCGATTTGGATGTGCTGTTTCAAGAGGCAGACTACATCACGCTACACATTCCCAAAACCTCGGAGACGGCGAATCTGATCAATGCAGATGCGATCGCCAAGATGAAGCCCACCGCCCGGATCATCAACTGTGCCAGAGGCGGGATCATTGACGAAGCAGCCTTAGCCGACGCGCTCAAAGCAGGCCAAATTGCCGGAGCCGCGATCGACGTATTTGCATCCGAACCGCTCGGTGAGTCGCCACTCAAAGCGCTGGGTAAAGAAATCGTTCTCACGCCGCACCTGGGAGCCTCGACCGAAGAAGCTCAGGTGAATGTGGCGATCGATGTCGCCGAACAGATTCGCGATGTCTTATTGGGGCTGCCTGCACGATCGGCGGTCAACATTCCTGGTCTGCGTCCCGATGTGTTAGAGCAGCTAAAGCCCTACCTACAGCTTGCCGAAACCCTGGGAAATCTAGTCGGACAACTGGCAGGCGGACGCATCGAATCCCTCAACATTGGCTTGCGGGGAGAATTGGCAACCAATCAAAGTCAACCGATCGTCGTCGCGGCCCTCAAAGGATTGTTGTCTCACGCCCTTCAAGAACGGGTCAACTACGTCAACGCCAGCATCGAAGCCAAAGAACGGGGCATTCGGGTGATCGAGACTCGTGACGCTTCGGTTAAGGACTACGCGGGATCGCTGCATCTCTCAGCCAAAGGCGCACTGGGCGAACATTCTGTCACGGGTGCCCTACTGGGAGATAACGAAATCCGCGTTACCAGCGTCGATGATTTCCCGGTCAATGTCCCCCCCAATCGCTATATGCTCTTTACCCTGCACCGCGATGTCCCCGGCATCATTGGCAAAATCGGCTCCCTGCTGGGCAGCTTTAACGTCAACATTGCCAGTATGCAAGTCGGACGCAAAATTGTGCGCGGCGATGCGGTTATGGTCTTGAGCATTGACGACCCCCTACCAGAGGACGTTTTGAATGAGATCAAGAAGGTGTCTGGGATTCGGGATGCGTATACGGTGACGCTTTAGAGGGATGAGGGATGAAAAGGGATGAAGGATGAGGGATGAGGGATGAAAAAGGAGGATTCTGATAGTAATGTGAGAACGTAGGTTATTCCAAACCCTTCAACATTCCTCGCGATGGGGATTTGAGGATGGATTGGTTAGCAACAAAGTACACTGTGCGACATCACGAGCAGCAGAATGGATTCACTGTCAAACTTCTTCTTAGATAAGAGAGATTCTGAAGTTCAAGAAGTGGAAATAGGCACACCCTGGATTCACTGCCAAACTTCATCTCTCATCCCTCCTCGCGAAGCGGAACAAAGTTCTCCCTCATCCCCGTAACTCATGGCAAATAGCTGGTGGGAAATTCAAATATTTTGTGACACTGCGCTCGATGAGGTGGTGTTTTGGCGACTCGAAAAGTTTGGCTGTCGGGGGACTTCGAGCCAGGTAAAGGGGTCGTCTTGCCTCGTGTCTGCCTATTTGCCCCAGCAGCAAGCGGGTTTGTTGGATTTATCGGCGCTGTCGTTGTTGATTCGGCAGGATGCGCTCTGTGTCGAGTCTTCGCCGCCCGTGGTGCAGTGGCATCTGATTGACGAAGAGGATTGGGCGAGTAGCTGGAAGGTCTATTGGCAACCGCAAGAAGTGGGCGATCGCTTCCTGATTAACCCCGCCTGGATTCCTGAACCAGAGAAGACCGATCGCTTGATTCTCACACTAGAACCCGGTGTCGCCTTTGGAACGGGCGATCATGCTACGACGCAACTCTGTCTCGAAGCGTTGGAAATGCGCTTTAGCGACAATCCGCAGAATATTACAATTGCTGATGTGGGCTGCGGGTCGGGCATTCTCTCAGTTGGGGCGATTTTGCTAGGAGCCGCTCAAGCTTATGCGGTTGATACCGATCCGTTGGCAGTCAGAGCCACGCGAGAAAATATTGAACTGAATCATATCGACCCCGATCGCTTAACCGTCGGTGAGGGCAGCGTAGACCAGTTAGAGAAGATGATCAAAGAACCTGTAGACGGTCTGGTGTGCAATATTTTGGCTGAAGTGATTATCGATTTGATTCCTCAATGGAAGCCGATCGTCAAACTTACCACCTGGGGCATTTTGAGTGGCATTTTGCTAGAGCAAGCCAAACCCGTCGCAGACACCCTCGAAGAAAACGGCTGGATCGTCGCAGCCCTCTGGAAACGTGGCGATTGGTGCTGTCTGAATATTCGCCGATCGTAAGGACAATTCCCATTCATATGGATATTCTCGTTTTCATTCTCAAGGTTTTGGGTTTGTCCTTGGGCATTTCTCTATTAATCAAATACGCTGGCCCCCTGGCGGCGATCTCTTCGAGTTACCCGCAAGGGGTCGCTCCCACAACCCCAACCGTTCTCGCCCTCATTCTTTCGCCCTCCCTCCTTCTCCTGTGCCTTCTCCTGATCCGACAACAGCGCGCCGATTAAGGAACGCGAGTTTATTAACCTGAAATTCTCTAAATATGCTTGGTCAGTTGATTTTGGCTTCGTTTTAATGGGTTGCAGCCCCCTAAATCCCCCAAATTTGGGGGACTTTGAAGCTCGAACCCGTTTTGAATTCCAGAATTTTTTGATCTCAAAGTCCCCCAGAATGGGGGATTTAGGGGGCGAAGTCGCTTGGCAATAAACGATCTTATTTAATTCGTGATCCTAAGCAGCATGTCACGAATGAGATAGAGACTGACACACCTGAACCAATAGAGCCAACGCCTTCATCCCTCCTCCTTCATCCCTCCTCCTTCATCCCTCCTCCCTCCTCCCTTCCACCAAGCAGCCAGTTGAATATCTGTCATAAGGAGGATTGTGAATGAGTGGAATTTCCCGGATTATGTTTGGCGTGAGGAGTTAGCGAATTAGAAAAGCCCTTGGAGTCGAAACACGGCCAGACGTCCAGGGGCTTTTCTGCGTCCGGAGCGATCGAGATTGCGTCCAGTGTTAGGATCAATGACTCATCATTTCGGATGTCCAAGGTGCCGACATGTCCAAGTTGCGCGAGATTCAACTGCCGACTTCGCTCAAAGATCATTTAGTGCAGGGGCATCCCTGGGTTTATCGCAATCATGTGCCGCCGAGTCTTCGATTACCATCGGGGAGTTGGGCCAAGGTCAGGTGTGGTGGCTGGTCGGGCTTTGGGCTGTGGGATGAAAGTGGCTCGATCGCCCTGAGAATTTTTTCTGAACAGCAGCTTCCAGATGCAAAATGGCTCCGTCAACAGGTGCAGGCGGCCTGGGAATTGCGATCGCCCCTTCGCGCCAGAGGTTGTACGGCGTATCGGTGGCTATTTGGCGAAGGCGATGGACTACCGGGCATGACGGTCGATCTGTACGGCGATTTTGCGGTGATTCAAACTTACATGGAGGGGGCGGCGGTCTTGCTGGATTGGCTGGTAGACGCGCTAAAAGCCATTCATCCGCTCAAGGGAATTTTGCTGCGATCGCGTCCCAACGAGCTTCGAGAAGGCGACGAAAAAACTCAGCTTTTGTGGGGCAAACCCACTCCCAGTTCGCTCGTTGTTCAAGAACACGGACTGTTGTTTGAAGTGGACTTGCAGACGGGGCAAAAGACGGGATTGTTTTTAGACCATCGTGAAAATCGGCGGTTTGTGGAAGGGTTGAGTGACGATCGTACGGTTCTCAATTGTTTTGCTTACACGGGGGCTTTTTCGCTCTATGCGCTGCGCGGAAATGCTCGTCATGTCACCAGTGTAGACATTGGCAAAGGATTGAGCGCCGCTGCTGAGAAGAACGTTTTGTTAAATGATTTGGATGCTAAAAAACATACCTTTGTGACCGCAGACTGCTTCAAATTATTGGACGACTACAGCCAAGAAAAGCGTCTGTTTGATCTAATCATTCTCGACCCGCCCAGCTTTGCCAAAAGTAAACAAAATCGCTACGCTGCCTTGCGCGGTTACACAAAATTGAATGCGATGGCGCTGCGTTGTGTGTCTCCCGGTGGGCTACTCGTGACGGCAAGCTGCACCAGTCAAGTCAGCCCCGAAGCCTTTAAGGAAGTGATCGCCGCAGCAGGCGCAAATTCGGGAAAACGCATTCAAATTATTCATGAAGTCGGACATGCGATCGACCATCCGGTTCCCGCACAGTTTGCAGAGGGGCGATATCTCAAGTTTGTGGTGGGCAGAGTCAGGAGTCGGGGATGAGGGAGAACTTCCTCAAAGTCCCTCACTGGTGGGGGATTTAGGGGGCTGCCCGGATTAATAACCGCAGCGGATAATCTTATCAAATTCACGTCACTGCAAAATCAATTTAACTCTGAAGTATCTGCAACAATCGCTGAACTTGAATTTCCCAAGTCCAATTTTGCATAAACTGAGCGGCTGCGTTACCTCGACGAGTAGCTTCTGAGCGGTTGTTATATATGGCTTCCAACGTCTCGACTACTTCTTCGACATCAGACTCGCCCCAGCCCTGGGTGCCTCGATATTGCTCGTTTCCCGATATGTTTTTCTGCGTCCGTAAGGGGTAACCGCGATCGTCTCCAATCAGATCCAAATGTCCAGTATTCATCGAGAGAATGGTAGGAATTCCACAGGCAAGACTTTCCATTGCAACCAGGTTGGTGCCGCCTTCTGCACGGTTGGTAAATATCGCGACATCTGCTTCTCTTAAGATGCTTGGAGCTATGTGATTGGGAATCAATCCTACGTGTAGAATTGCGTTTTCAGGAATTCCATTTTCGATTAGCCAGGGTGTAATTTGTAGATGTCCCTGAGCGTCTACTTTCGGGAGTTTATGAATATGTCCAGCGCGTTCCAAACCGACCATCGTTCGTGCCCAATAGTTGTGCCATGCAGTGATCAACAGCGCTTCTGGGTGACGGGCCTGAAAGATTCGGAAGGCGGCAATGATGATGTCTTGTCCTTTGCGATATTCCAGTTTGCCGCCAGAGAAGATGACGAACCGATTGGTCAACATTCCTGATTTTGGCATGGGATAAAAAAGGCTGGAATCAATACCCTGCTGAACCGTTTCGACCGTCAAGCCGTAGCTTTTGAGAACGTCCGCATTCCAGATAGAGCCAGCGATCAGGCGATCATACCGTTTTCCTCGTTCCAAAGCCTGTTTGTCAAAGAACGTATCTTCTGAAAAAATCACACCAATGTTATATTTCCCATTCACACGCCTATCTTCTTGACTGATTGCAAAATGATTGCCTGTTGCTTTAAGAATCAGTAAGTCAGCTTGTAGAATTCTATCTGGATGTTGATGTAAAACTTGTTGTAGCTGCTGTTGAAACTTCATGAAGGGTAGGAGGCGCGATCGTACGATCGGATTCAACTCCTGGGGAAGTGGCATTAATGGAATCGGTTCCACATCAGCAGTTTTTAATAATTGGATTGCTAGATTTAATCCATAAACACCCCAACCGAGACTACCGCCAATCGGAAAATTGATTCCAACTAGAAATGGCTTTTGAGATGAAAATGAAATACTAGAGTTATTGTTTTGAATCAGTTGCGTCAATTCTTTTTTAATACTTGCGATCACACCAGACCAATCCCGCGATCGCACTTGTCGAAACAGCCGAGCCGTTGGATACCAGGGGCTATCCGCTTGATCGAGCAGCCAACGCCAATCGGGAACCGTGCATAATAAAATCCAGACAGGTTTGCCCATTGCGCCCGCTAAATGAGCGACTGCCGTATCGACGCTAATCACCAAATCGAGTGGGGCGATCGCTGCCGCCGTATCTGCAAAATCGCCTAACCGATCTTCTAAATCATGCAGACCTGTAACTTTGTACTGTTCTTGAAACTGCTGTAATTCTGCGGATTTGCCCTTTTGTAAACTATAAAACTCAATGCCTTCCAGAGCGAAAAGAGGTAAAAGATCGGTGAGCTTGGCCGAGCGATCGACATCGTTGCCATTTTTAGGATTGCCTGCCCAAACGAACCCAACTTTAAGCGAGGTGCGGGATGTCGAAGCCGAAACGGGAGTGGACAGATAGGGAATGGGCGCAGGAATGGTCTCTAAAGTAGTGCCGAGAAGATGGGGCAAACTCAACAACGGAACGTAACAATCAAACTCAGGTACAGACTCGCCTTCAGCAATCAAGCGATCGATGCCAGGAGCCGTTTTTAGCAAGCGAAACAGGGGAGGAGGACAGCCAAACAGCACCCGTCCGCCTCGTTGTTTGACCAGTGGTGCATAGCGAATAAACTGAATCGTGTCGCCTAACCCTTGTTCGGGATGCAGCAAAATTGTTTTGCCTGTGAGGTCAGAGCCATCCCACTGCGGCTGAGAAAATTTGGGCAACGGCAGATCGCCTCCGATCCAGCGCGACTCATATTCCCGAAAACCCTGACGCAAATCGCCCTGTAACAACAAAATAAAACTGTAGTTAAATCGCACTTTTGGATAGTCGGGCCGCAGTCGCAACGCCTGCTGATAGCTGTCTGTCGCCGCCTGAAAGTTGCCTTGCTGATAGAGTGTTGTTCCTAAATTTTGGTAAGCTTCGGGGAAGTTTGGATCAAGCGCGATCGCTCTTTTCAAACACCTCACAGCCTCATCCAATCGCCCCGATCGTCGATACGCATCCCCCAAACTATTGTGCGTCAAGGCATGATCTGGTTTGAGCGCCAGCGCTTTCTGAAAGGCCGCGATCGCTTCCTCTACCTGCTCCAAATTCTGCAAACAAGCGCCTAAGTTGTGAATGGCTTGTCGATGGTCAGGTTTGAGCTTGAGAACGGTTTGATAACACGCGATCGCAGCTTCATCATTACCCTGTGACTGATAAGCATTACCCAAATTGTAGTGACTTTGGTAGAAGCTTGAATCTAACTTGATCGACTGTTGGTAATGAGCGATCGCTGGTTCATACTGCTCTAGTTTTGAGAATGCCGTCCCAATGTTGTAGTGAGCAGAAGCGTTATCTGGATTGAGCGCGAGGACTGTGTTGTAGTAGGCGATCGCTTGTTCAAATTGATGCGTCTGACAATACAGCATTCCCAACAGTTCTAACGCCTCTAACTGGTCAGGAAACTGCTGCAAAATTTGCTGACAAATCTGCTCAACCGTCTCCCAGTCACCTGCTTGAAACGCCTGCTGGGCTGCATGAATTGGTGGATTAGGAACATCTACTGCCATTGTCAACGAATGAAACAACATTTCCAGGGATGCTATTCAGCTACGCCTTTTACTATTGTGCGTCGAGGCAGGTTTTTTAGATCAGCCATTTGTACCTAACGTAGCTTCTTTGCAAGCCAGATTCATCCTCGATTTGCGTGGAGAACTTGCACATACCGGGCACCTACTTTCTTGAATTGACGTTACGTTGACTAAGCATGAATACCTGGCGATTGAAATCGCTGCTATCAGAACAAAGTCCACCTCCGTGGACTAACGGTTAAAATCGCCTCTTTAGTGTGCGAAGGCACACTTTGCTCTTGTAGCCCCGACTTTTGTCGGAGGGCATCTATGATTCGTGCAGGAAGTCTAATGTGTTTGAGAATGAGTTGAGACAAGCCGCATATGCCATCACTAGAACTTCCATCGCCTCATCAGTTCGCCAGTCTCCGTCTGGAAAATCAAATAGCTCCTCTACATGCAGTACAGGCAAGGTTACTTTTTGCTGTTCAACACTGAGTCCGAAAAATGCTGTAAGCATCTGCAAATTTTCGTTAAGTTTGGATGGCATGAAGCTGATAAATTGGTCGGTAATGTTCAAATTATTCGCTCTTAATATTTCAACGTATTAATTCTCAACCCTTGCTAGGTTCTATAACGAAGCCGCATAAGCTCTAAAACTAGAAAGTGTTTCAGATTGCTTCGATAGGCTTTCTGAGAGTTGGGCGTGAGCGATCGAGCGTTGAAAAACTCATCAATGCGTGAAGTTCTCAGATCTACTGAAGTAGCAACTTTGTGAACTGGTGGCTCTGTGCCTTGGAGTTCAATAAAAACGGGGTCTGGGACGAGTTGGCGCCGCATCTTGATGTTGTCCGTGAGCTAATCCCTAATCTACTACCATACAACGCCTTGAGTGTCCTTAAAATGCAGCTTAAAATGCAGCGAACGGTGGCAGGAGACAACACGGGCTTGCCGTTTTCTACCCCCAACAAATGCGCCTTAAACTGAGCGACTTGGAGAGGTGTGATCGATCATGAAAAAACTTTCATAGTTCATTCATTGTGCATTCATGCCCAACCCCGAAAGTAGAGCGTGTAAGGCAAAGGCAACCAAACCTTACAACACACCCTAACTCTTTCTTCAACTCGGAGGTTTTCATTATGAAGCGCGTTCTTCTTTCTACTCTATCGATTTTGGCTCTGTCTAGTTTTGTGGCTCCTGCAAAAGTTGCAGCGGAAGCACCGATTGAACAAAAACCCGCGGTTGCCTCGCAGTTCCCCAAAGGGGTAAACGTTTCTTCTACCAATCGCCCGACTTCGTTGCAATTCTCGCCCAATGCCTTAGTTAACTCAGCATATCGTGGTAGCTACATCAATCAAGGCATTCCCAGTTATGCCCAACTGCATCATGCTTATGTGAGTGGACAAGTGACGGCTGAGGATTTGGTGAGAGTCGCTATTGCACAAGGACAACTTTCGCCAGAAACGCTCTCGGATACTGGCTACATCCGCACGGTAGATGCAAAGTTGGGATCGCTCAGCCAGTAGTCAAGGACACGATAGGTCGGTAGAGATAGCTTATAGAATTATCTCTACTGATTTCGACTGCAACGTTCTCAATGGAGTGTTTTATGCAGATTGAAGATGTCGCAGGATTGATTCATCCCCTGATTGTGATCGCATTCGTATTTCCAATGATTGGGATTGTGACGAACTATGCTTGGCAGACTCGGCAGCGTCGTCTTGGTACGGATAAAAGCAGTAAGAATAAAATTGCTCCGGGTGTTGGTGCAGAACATCTTCGGTTGGGACGGCTGCTAAGTAATGCAGTCGTGATGGTTTCGCTGGTTGGCTTGGCACACCCGATCGTGTTCAAAATGATTGCGAGTAATGCTTGGGGACAAGCGCCACTTCGAGTCGTGTTTGTTGGACTCGTGTTTGGGTTGACTATCGCAACGCTAGCAGGTCTAAATCGAGCCAGCAATCGGCTCTGGAGGGCTGTCTTCGCAACTTTGACGGGAATGGGAATTATTTTGCTCGGCTCACAACCCGAAGTGTTTCGCCGTGAATTTGAGTGGTATGTGTCTCATTACTACTATGGTGTGGCGGTTTCTTTGTTGATGATTTTTTCGCTTGCAATCGTTCCAGACATCTATCGCGATCGCAAAAACCGCTGGCGCAATGTTCACATCATTCTTAGTTGTCTTGCACTGTTACTGTTCATTGGGCAAGGGTTTACTGGATCGCGTGACCTGTTAGAGATTCCGTTGAGTTGGCAAAAACTGCACATTCAAGCGTGCGACTTCCAAAAGCTGACTTGTCCATAAGGTTCAGAGTCCTTTGAAGCCTGTTTCGTTTTCAATCGTCTGCACGATCGAGGCTGATTTTGGAACGGTTCGTGATCTCTGATGCCCGGTCGCAACTTGACTCAGCCCGATTCCCACTAAAACAATGCTGCCTCCAATGTAGTGTGCCATTGTCGGAGTCTCGCCCAAAATCAAATAGGCAAAGGCAACACCCGCGATCGGCGTAAACGAACTAATCAATGATGCTCTTGAAACTGTAGAGCCTTGCAATCCTAAAAGCCAAAACGACTGACCGAGCACAACAATCACGGTTCCATAAACCAGCATCCACTTCCACAGAAACGGCGCAAACACATCCATGAAATGGTGATGACCATAGAGCAGGAGAGCAAGTAAAAAGAAAACAACTGTCCCGAATGCGGTGCGAACAATGCTATAGAGTCCAATCGGAATTTGAGTCAGTCTCGTTTTAGAAATTACCGTCGAAACCGCTATCGCGATCGCGCCGAGTGCTGTTAACGCTTCCCCTTTTCCGAAAGTCAATCCAGCCATCTGAATCATCTCTGTGGGTGGCTGCAACAGCACAGACAGCATCACCCCGATCAAAACAACGATCGCGCTCAATTGCTCAAGGCGAGTGACCTGTTCTTTAAGCAACCAGATTGAAAGAACAAGTGCGATCGGGGGTTCTAGTCGTCCAACTAACACAACATTATTCACGGCGGTCAAAGAAAGGGCTTGAAAAATGAAAGCAGGTGCGATCGCGCCCGACAAAATCGCAACAGCAATCAATCCCGTCCATTGTTGCTGTGACAAATCCTTGAGCAATCTCAGTTGCTGTCGATGCAGTAGAACAAGTACAAACAATGCACAAATGTTACCAACAAACAGAACATTGCACAGCGAAACGGGATTTCGCCCGTCAATCAAGTGTTGCGCTCCAAGCTCGGTTACTTTTCGAGTGACAGAGTTTGCAGCCCCAAAAATTAGGACAGCAAGCCATAGATAGACCTGACCTGAAATCGTTCGTTTGAATCGGTCGACGAGTTGTTTGAACATGAATTTCTTTTCATGAACTATTCATTTGCGGTTCATACCAGTCTGCGATATTCGCTTCCATAAGGCAAATCCAAACACGCAGTTCTCAAGGAGTTTTTGACATGAAGCGCGGTTTTCGTTACATTCTACTGTCCTGTCTCGTTGCGATCGTCGTTGTGAGTTGTGGAGGAAAAGCAACGACCCAAACCTCTAGCCCAATGCCTCAAAGTACAGTTGTCGCCCCAACGACACCGCAAGCTGCGACAGCAAAATCGAGTGTGATTTCATCTGGTAACTTTGTGAACGGCGAACACCCAACGCAGGGTAAAGCAGAAATTGTCAACCAAAACGGCAAGCGAATTTTGCAACTGAACGATCAGTTTAAGACTTCGACCTCTGGACCTGATCTTGTTGTGGTGCTGCATCGCTCTGCTAATGTCATCGGGGAAACAACGCCACCTGCATATCCGCTCAAAGAGGGCGATTATACGGTTCTCGCACCGTTGAAAGAATACAGTGGAGCGCAAAGCTATGAGATTCCAGAAAACCTGACCTTGGATGGCTTTCAATCGGCAGTGATTTGGTGTCGTCGCTTTAATGCGACCTTTGGATCTGCTGCCTTGAAATCTAGCAGTTAACGAATCGCTAATATTTCTAAATCCTTCCTGACCTTGATTTGAATCAAGGTTTTTTGTGTGGGTTAGGATAATCTGGAACCAATGTACAAGAGATGTTAATGCGAATGGAGTGGAATCGATGGATAACATTGTTTCACCAAAATGCTCAGCTTCTTGGTCGGAGATTTTGCCCCAAGATTGGGTTCAGGAGAGTTGATCGATTCGCGATCAAGGATTGATCGTCACGCATGATCTCCAGCCTGCTGGCGAAGTCGATGCGCCGAATGGACTTACAGAGCATCTCTTATGCCTCAGTCTCAACAGCAATGTCCGCCAGGTTACACGCATTGATGGACAGGAGTATGATGGTGCAAATCAGGTAGGAAGTACGTTTCTCATTCCTGCTCGAGCTCCTACGTTTTGTTATTGGGAATGTGAGCAAGCGGATGAAGCGATAAGTTTTTATGTCAATTCCCAACGGCTTCAGCAGATGGCAGCAGAAAATGATTGTTTGTATCCGGAGTGCACCGAGTTGCATCCCGTTCTAGAGATTCAGGATCACCAATTGACCGCGATCGCGACTGCTTTCCATAGCGAAATGTACAGCGATAATCTCGGTGGCAAACTCTATACCGAATCCCTCGCCAATCTATTCCTGATTCATCTGCTACGGAACTATTCGACTCAAACACCTACTCTACGATCTTACGATCGTGGCTTATCGCATCAGCAACTTCAACAAGCGATCGACTTCATGCAGGATCTTAGCGATGAACTGAGCATACAAGATGTTGCTAATCTGTTAGGCATGAGCCAATACTATTTCTGTCGGCTGTTCAAGCAATCACTAGGAACATCTCCGTATCAATATGTGCTGCAACAGCGAGTCGAGTTTGCCAAGCGATTATTAAAGCAACAGGATAAACCGATCGCCCAAATTGCCCTAGAGTGTGGCTTCACCAGTCAAAGTCAGATGACGCAGCATTTTCGCAAGCTTACAGGCACAACACCGAAAGCCTATCGCAAGCTTTAAGCAATGACCAATCAGAACTGAGAGCCATGAAAAAACTTTCATAGTTCGTTCATTTTGCATTCATGTCCAACCCCGAAAGTAAGAGTGTAAGGCAAACGAACCTTACTGCACACCCAACTCTTTCTTTTGGAGGTCTATTATGAAGCGCGTGATTCTTTCTGCTCTGTCTGCTCTCGCTCTCTCTGGTTTTGTCGCCCCGGCTGCGTTCGCCGAATCACCAACCGAACAGAAAACAGCCATTGTGTCTTCCACCCTGAATCGTCCGACTTCAGCTCAATTCTCTCCTAATGCTTTAGTAACCTCAGCATACCGAGGCAGCTATATCAATCAGGGGATTCCGAGCTATGCTCAATTGCATCATGCCTATGTGTCTGGGCGAGTAACGGCTGAAGATTTGGTGAGAGTTGCTATTGCACAAGGACAACTTTCACCAGAAACGCTCTCCGATTCAGGTTACATCCGCGTTGTGGAAACCAAACTTGCATCACTCGACGACTAACAGATTCAGGTGAATTGTTGATAGAGATGTTCGCGGGAATGTCTCTATCGACCCCAAAGTTTTCAATTAAAGTTCTCAAGCATTCCATGATCGAACAACTGTCTACGGAGTTGCAAACGTTACTCAACTGGCAAACAGTTCCGAAAGGGCAAGTCATTTTTCGGGAAGGTGAACCTGCTGACTTGCTCTATTTTCTCGATAGTGGACAAGTGAGACTGCTGCACTATACCAGCGCAGGAAAGGCAGTAGACCATTATCGAATCGAAGCAGGAGAGTTCTTTTCGGAAGTGGTGCTGTTCTTAGATAACTATGCGTGTACTGCAATGGCAGAACGTCGATCGCGAATTGCAGCCATTCCGACAACTGCATTTTTAGCGGAACTGCGTCGAAACGTTGAACTATCAGCAAGGTCAATGTCACAAATGGCACGACGGCTGCACATTACGAAGATTGTTTTGGAGTTGAGAAGTCTGCGATCGGCGCGGGAACGAGTGCTGCGCTACTTACAAAATATGATTCCTCTGATTGGCGAACCGGAGCAATCCCGGATCACACTTGATCGTCCTTTTCGATCGATTGCAGGCGATTTGGGAATCAGCGCGGAGGTGTTTTCGCGAACGCTGAAGCAACTTCAGGACGAAGGCGTAATCGATCGCGTGAATCGAACCATCACACTTCGAGAATCTTAAAATTTTCTAAAAACTTTCCTATCTTGATTTGAATCAAGGTTTTTCTGCGTTAGTTGGGATACTGTAGAACCAATGCCTGAAAGATTTCAACATCATTGGAGTGAAGTCGATGGATAGCCTTGTGTCAAAGCGATCCTCAGCCTCTTGGTCGGAGATTGTGCCCCAAGACTGGATTCAGGAAAGCAGAACGATCAGCGATCGAGGATTGATCGTCACGCATGATCTCCAGCCTTCTAATGAAGTGGATATCTCTAACGGTTGTGCGGAGCATTTTTTAATCTTAAGTTGTAACAGCAATTTTCGGCAGATCACTCGAATTGATGGACGTGAGTATGAAGGATCACTGTTACCAGGGAGTGTTCTCTTAGTTCCTGCTCATGCTTCTAGTTTCTGTTACTGGGAATGTGAGCAAGCGGATGAAACGGTGTGTTTTTACATTGATCCCCAGCAGCTTCAGCAAGTCGCAGCGGAGAATGATTGTTTGTATCCAGAGCGCGTCGAGTTGCGTCCAGTTTTGCATACTCGCGACGATCAACTTGCCGCGATCGCGACCGCTTTCCGTAGCGAAATGTACAGTGATAGTCTCGGTGGCAAATTCTACACAGAATCTCTTGCTAACCAATTCTTGATTCATCTACTCCGCAACTACTGTACTCAAACGCCGACTCTGCGATCATATAGCGACGGCTTATCACGCCCTCAACTGCAAGCAGCACTCAACTTTGTGAATGACCATCTAATACCAAATCAACTAGAGATAGATACAGATAGGGCATTCATGATGAATGGATATT
>NZ_JBJPHS010000095.1:0-23044 GCF_052939495.1 Phormidesmis sp. 146-12
CTCTATCTTACAGATACAGATAGTAGAATTACACCTTATTTAATTCACGATCCTAAAGGCAAAATTCAGAAATACGAAATGCCGATCGACAACGGGGTGCGGGCTTATCTACCTGCCGTACCAGAAGAAATCCGGCAGTTAATCAGCCATCGGTATGAAGTAGACGTACCGAGTTTTGGGTCTTTCTGGGATTGGCTAGAGACCCATCCCGAAATTCCAATGGTGCCTACCGAAGGCGGCAAGAAGGCCCTTGCCCTCCTCAGCCAAGGATTTGTTCCTCTGGCTTTTTATGGCATGAACGGAGGGTATCAAAAGCGACTTGACGACGCTCGACGGCTGATTCCGGATGCAGCAAGATTTGCAACCAGCGGTCGGCAATTTATTCTGGCCTTTGATCAGGATGAAAAGGGCACCACTCAACAGCGCGTGGCGATCGTACTAGGCCGGTTGGGGAAGCTGCTCAATCAAGCCGGATGTCCTGTTAGCGTCGCAATTTGGAAAGCCCAGCAGGGGAAGGGCGTGGACGATTTAATAGTTCAAAGCGGCGTGGCGGCGTGGCAGATCGCTTATGATCAGGCACTCTCACTACAACACTGGATGATCTGGCAGCGTCTGGAAAAGCGGCTGACCTATCCGGCCGCCGTTCAGGTGACGACCGCTGACCTGTCCACATTGGCGATCGCCGACCTATCACGGGGCATTCTAGCGATCGAGAGTGCAAAGGGAACCGGGAAAACCAAGCAAATTCAGGCTCTGGTCAAGGATTCTGAAAAGGCATTAGCGGGAGGGCACCGGATCGCGTTGATGCGAAACCTTTCCGCTCGACTGGGGCTGGACTACAGAGGAGATCTCGATAAAGTCAATGGAGCGTTTATTAATGGGTCGGGATATACCGTTCGCGTTGGGCTATGTGTAGACTCTCTACTCAGTATTGACCCCGGCAAGTTTAGTGGCTGTGACTTGATCCTGGATGAAGTCGTGCAGGTGATTCGACATCTACTAACCAGCCCGACCTGTGCCCGTGACGGTAAGCGTCCGGTGCTGCTATCTCAGTTGCGCGAACTGATTCGGGTTGCCCGGCGCGTGATTGTTGCCGATGCCGATCTGGACAACGCAACTCTGCATTACCTCAAGGAGCTGCGGGGAGACGAAACCCCGATCTTCTTAATCCGAAACGCTTATCAAGCTGCGGGTTACCCAGTAAGGTTCATTCAATCCCCGGATCGCACGATCGTAACTGAAACCCTGCTCACCGAGATTCAAACGCTGCCACCCGGTCAGGTTCTGTTTATTGCCACCGATAGCAAAGGAACAAGTAAGGCGATCGCCCACCTCATTGCTAAAAATGCTCCTGAAAAGCGCGTGCTGTTGATTAATTCTGAAACCAGCGGCGGGGAACGCGAACGAGCGTTTATTCAAGCGCCCGATGAAGTGCTGCAACGAAATGCATACGATCTGATTATCTGTTCTCCCTCGGTTGCCACCGGAGTCAGCCTCGAAACACCCGGAACGATCGCCAAGGTCTACGGCATTTTTACGGGAGCTTCCAGCACTGATGCAGACATGACGCAGGCATTGGGGAGAGTGCGCGAACCCGTCGAACGAGTCGTCTGGTGTGCCAAACGGGGCAGCAACTTCTCGAAGGTCAGTCACTCGACCAGTGCTTTGGAATTAAAGGATCATCTCCGACAGCGAACAACCGCCACGATTCAACTAATTCGCTCTAACTTAAAAGAAGAGATTGCCGGAGAAATGAACTACTATGACTGGCAGAGCAATCCGCACCTCGGCTTGTTTTGTCACATTGCCGCCGAGCAAAACTTTGCGATGTATAACCTGCGAGAGGCTCTTCTCGTTCGGCTCATGTTTGAAGGCAACCAGGTCAGGGTCGAAGACCACAAGACCAACCCCACCCTAAAATCATTGCTGATGGTCGCTCGTCAGGAACAGCAGGAAATGGATGCAATTGCTTTAGTGAGCGCTCAAGAGTTAACGTTCACAGAACTTCTTACGCTGGAACAGCAGGAAGGGTTGGGGCGAGAAGCCTCGTTAGCGATCGCCAAGTTTTACTTTAAAGAGTTTTACTGCCTGAACCGTCTCACGCTGGAAGATGTGCGATGGGATAACGGAGGGAGACGACGCGGCGAACTGCTCAACCTGGAAGGGCAGCTCTTTCCCAATGTTGCCCTTGATCGCGCCGCCAGAGCCTTAGAAAAACAAGCTACCTGGAACCAGGGATATTGCCCCTGGGATATCTCCGGTTCACAGCTGCGCCGCTGGCTCCGCACGCAAATCGGCCTTGATGAACTGATTGCCAAGCTTCGTGCTGGCTGGCACTGGTGCCAATATGACTTGAAACCCTACGCCGACCGCGCCCGCGAACTCACCCAGCCCATTAAAGTAGCGCTCCACTACACGATTACTCATGACATGAGCGATACCCAGATTATTCATCAGCTTCTATCACAGCTAGGGATCAAACTAACCCTGCGATGGTCGCGATCGCATCTAGGCTATGAAGGGGAGAAGCTCAGGGTTTATTGTTTGGATAGCGTTCACTGGCAACAAGTCTGGGCAATTCTACAGCGGCGACAGATGAAGCGGCAGCAGATTCAACAACACCCTTCAGCAGAAGAGCCGGGAACTGGATCACCTGCCCAATTTGAGAGTGAAGCCGCAACGGGTGATCCAAAAAAAAAGTGCCCGCTTCGACAAGTGACCCTGGGCTGACCCAAACGGCTTTGTGCGACATTCAGAACTGGACTGAAGTGGCTGAAGAAAACCCTGAAATGCTTGCCGAAATTCATCGGGTCGTTCTCATTCACGTTCTCCAGAATTCGCAGATTGTGAGGCATTCATCCGGTTGAGAATTGGGACAGGCAAAACACAACGCGGGACTGAACGGTGTCCGAAGTCCTGCAACCCCCGCTCTGTCTTGTAGAAGTGCCAAAGGTGCTTTAGATTTGCTTGCAAAGGAACGCTTTCAACCGATCGAGTCGTGCGATCGTTCAAAAGTATCGCAGCCTGAAATTTCGCCGAAGCAGATTTGGTCAAGGGGAAATTTTAGAAGTTTCAAAAAAAGAGTCACGGTTTGAAAATTCTTCTTCCACAAAGTTTGAATGATCGAGTAGACTCCTAAGAAGCCCAAAGCCTTGTCAGGATTGAAGTCATGAGCCTTTATAAAAAACACTTTTCTGTGTGCCAATCACCTTTAGATTCGCTAAACCATCTGCAAACAGTGATTTCTATCTCTTCCGCCTCATGATCCACGTCCTGACCCAAATCAGAAAAATCCTTTTATATGTTTACTTCTAGGGGTTGATCATTGTCTTATGGCAAAGCCAAAGCTAAAAACCGTCAAGATTGAAGTCCCGATCGAGGTTGGGGACAAAGAGGCTTTTGAGGCATGGTGTACGAAAAATCAAACCGCCATGAGTGAGGAAGTTCGCAGAAGGATTTCTCGCTGCATTCGAGAAGGAAAAAAGATTCTGGCGGAGCAGCAGGGCGCAGAAGCTTAAAATTTCGCCCAAGCGCTAACGACAACTTCCGTGAGAACAGCGGTTCACGCTAGATTTGATCGGCATTGAATAATCTGCTCAGTCGTCAGTTTCAAATTGGAGAAAGTTTTGCAGGGAATCATCTCATCGCTCAAATACCCCTGACGATCGTATCGCTGCCCATTCAGGATAAATACGATCGTCTTGATAGCCCGTCTGCGCACACAGTCTTTTGCGGGAACCTGCCCTCGATAAATCCAGGAAAATAGCAAGTCATTGAGAATCCAAGTTTTTTCTTTAATCGCTTGAAATTGTTAATTGCTACAGGTATCGCTATGAGAAACTAATTGTAGAGTCTGAGTAGTTACCCTAAAAGTCTAATTTTCATTCCTTAGCGGTTGGGAATAAGGGCGAAGAAACTCTGAGGCATAATTGGGATGCTCCCTAAACGATCGCATTCCCGTTGTTGGTGGAGCGGTATTTTGCGGATGTAGCGATTTGCTAAAGCTGAAAACAATGTCAAGCCTTGTGAGGTACAATCGATCGCAAAATCAGGTTGTGAGCCTGTTGCTTAAATTAGGAGCAAACGTTCCAATCCCTGTTGTCTCTAAACGATCGTGCGATCAGTTGAGGTGCAAGCCGCAATTCATCGAATGAAGGCTACCCAAACACTATGCATCCTCGTCAGGAAATTACAGAATTGTTTTCGACGTTCATTCAATTTGAGGCAGATCGCTTCAGTAGATGGCTTGTGGATGCTAGATTGCGCCGAGACTGTCAACAGTGCCTGGAACAAGTATCTTCAAGCAACTCTACATCAAAAGCTGGGACAGCTTTATCAGAGCAGTTTTGGGCGCTCTATTGGTATCGGCTTTGGCAAACCAGAAATCAGAAGCCAGGGGTTAGAAGCCAGGAGTTAAGCCATCTGTCTGCCTACTTGCAAGAACCTTGTTATTGGGCAGCACAGCGAATGGTTCGCAAAGTTGCAACGGCGCAGTCTAGTCTGGCAGATTATTTTCAGATTGCGATCGCTCAGGTCGAGAGTGTTCTCAACACCTATCAGCCCGATCGAGGAGCGACTTTACGCACGTTTGCAAATCTGGTCTTTTCAACGCTGTTAAAAGATAGTTTGCGGAAACATCGGGAAGTTGATCTTTGCACAAACTGGGGGCTGCTTCGCAAGGTTAGTAAACGCCGCTTGATTGAAGCATTAACTCAAACCGGACTCACTTCAGACGCGATCGCTCAATATCGACTTGCGTGGCACTGTTTTAATGTGCGATATGTTCAGTCTCAGTCAGGAAACAAGGCGCTTCCTGCGGTGGATGATGTACTCTGGGCTGCGATCGCAACGCTTTACAACGCAGAGCGCTATGCACAACTAGCGACACCCGGAGCCTCGATTTCTCCAGCCAAGATCGAGCAATGGCTCAACCACTGTGCAGTCTCGGTTCGGAAGTATCTTTATCCTGCAATCTCATCGCTGAATGTTCCTCCCGCTGGGGCAGAAATGGGGGAAATGCAAGACGAGATTCGAGCCTCTCAGCATGAGTCGCTACTCGTTGAGATCATTGACCAGGAAGAGCAACAGGAACGGCAAGCTCAGCGATTGCAGCTTCATACAGCAATGGTAGGGGCAATTACTCAACTCGATTCCCAATCTCAACAGCTACTAGAGATGTACTACAGACAGCAACTCTCTCAACCTCAGATGGCGCAACAGGGATTGACGAGTCAGGCGACAGTCTCTCGACGATTGACCAAAGCCAGAGAGTCCCTTCTAGTGTCACTGGTACAGTGGAGCCAGCAGACGCTGAATAAACCTCCAACTGCCAACCTAATCAAGGAGATGAGTGCTGCTTTGGAAGAATGGCTCACAGTGTACTACGGCGAGTTATCTTCTTCTGTGGGCACAGAAACAGCAGGTCAGGAGTGCGTATGACATTCACGTTTGCAGATCCCAGAGAATGGTGGCTTGAGATCACCCCGTCGATTGAAGCGGAGGCCACTCGGCAAAGTCAGCATTGTACTACACCCGATCGTCAACACACTGCTTATCTCAATGCACTGTGTCTCCAGGCTATTCTCACCCGTGTTCAAGAGACTGTCCCAGAAGCTCAGGTCTGGACGAATGTAGAACAGTTGCCAACCTTCTGGGAATTTGCAACAGGAGCCGCAGTGTTAATTGGCTCGACTCGACTGATCTTGATGCCGAGTGAAGCAGTAGATGATGGCGAGTTAGAGGTGCCTCAAGAGTGGGTAGACCTTCCTAGTTGGGCGGGTGACTACTACCTTGCCGTGCAAGTTCAGTTAGAAAGCCGTTGGATTAGAGTCTGGAGCTACACGACACATCAAGCCTTGAAGTCGATCGGGACTTATGACCCAATCGATCGAACTTACTGTCTGAAAGCAGAGCAGTTGACCCAGGATCTGAATACCTTTTGGGTGACAGTGCAGTTTTGTCTAACAGAGCAAACTCGTGCGGCGATTGTTCCGCTGCCAGCGCTCCCGACCACTCAGGCGCAAAACTTGCTTGAGCGATTGGGCGATCGTTCTATTATATTTCCGCGATTGGCTATTCCTTTTAGCTTGTGGGGTGCAGTGATGGAGCAGGGATGGCGACAAACACTTTATCAGCAGCGTCGAGGAGAGCAGTCAGGAGTACGGTTGAGCGACTGGTTACGAGGGCAGTGGAATCAAGCGTGGCGATCGATGGATGAAATTTTTCCTCCTCAGCCACTAGCCACCGCTTGGAGAAGTAGCTCTGCATCTGATCAACTGTATGAAATCAATCGAGTCAAGGTATTAGAATTTAGTTCTCAAGCTGGAGGCGAGCAGATCGCGCTGTTAGTTGGGCTAACCGCCGTGAGTGATACTGAAATTAACATCGGAATTCAGCTCTGTCCAATGCGAGAAAACACCTTTCTCAACAAGATTCTGGTCAGACTGTTAGATGGTCAGGAAACTGAGATTGGACAAGCAAGTGCTGCAATCACTGAAACCATTCAACTGCAATTTAGCGGTCAGTTGAGAGAGCGGTTTAGCATCGAGATCACGTCAGGAAGTAGACGCATTGTTGAAGCGTTTGAGATCTAATTTCGGCTGGCAATGACTCAGGATAGTAAGATGGGTAAACGAGTTGTACTTCGATTAGAGGGGGACTTGGAACAAGGATTTCAGGTCACGTTGGAGATTGGAGAAGAGGGAAGCCTTTCTTTTACGGAAGCGATCGCCGCACTGCCAGCCATCCCAGAACTCGCAACTTGCTTAAGTACCTGGCAACACCACTATCATCAGAGCGCCAAAACAACTCGCATTAGTCTACAGCGCATTACCGTTCAAGCCGGGGCACTGAGCCAAAAAGAAGCTTGTCGTCAGGCAGCCAGAGAGCTTCAAACTGTTTTCAAAGCGTGGTTAGACTCGCCATTGTTCCATGAGGTTGAGTGTCGTCTGAGAGAAGCTATTCACCTAAACGAAACGGTGCGCGTGCTGTTGCGAACCAACGATCGTCGGCTCCATCATCTCCCCTGGCAGTGTTGGGACTTTATTGAGCGATACACTCAAGCAGAACTCGCGTTTAGTAGTCCACCGCTCATTACAGCTAGAAAAAATGCGACGGGTGCAGTGAAAGTGTTGGCAATTTTGGGCGATCGTCGAGGCATTGATACGGAAAGCGATCGCCAGCAACTAGAAACCTTACTGGATGCCGAAGTGTTGTTTCTAGTAGAACCTTCTCGCCGACAAATCAACAATCATCTGTGGGATCAGGCATGGGATATTCTCTTTTTCGCCGGACATAGCCAAACAGAAGACCATCAAGGACGCATTCATATCAATCCCACTGACAGCCTGACGATCGCAGAATTGAAGTACGGATTGAAACGAGCGATCGCGCAGGGCTTACAGCTTGCGATCTTTAATTCCTGTGATGGGTTGGGTCTGGCGTATGAGCTAGAACAACTGCAACTACCGCAACTGATTGTCATGCGGGAACCTGTTCCCGATCAAGTTGCCCAGGCGTTTTTGACACAGTTTTTGAGCGCGTTTGCAGGGGGGGAACCTCTCTACTTGGCAACCCGGCAGGCACGAGAACGACTACAAGGACTAGAAGACGAGTTTCCCTGTGCTAGTTGGCTTCCTGCAATCTATCAAAATCCTACTGAGATCCCTTTGACGTGGCGAGAATTAAAAGAAGCGCAACGGGCACAGCCATCTTTACTCCCACCTGCACAAAGCATCAGCAACCGATGGTTAGCCTTGATTCCTTTGCTCACAAGTTTGGTAGTGACTGGGTTGGTAATCGGGGCACGATCGCTCGGTTGGCTACAAGTTTCAGAACTGTGGGCTTACGATCGACTCATGCAGCAACAGCCCAAAGCAGAGCTAGATCGAAGAATTCTACTGGTTACAGTGACAGATCAGGACATTCAGCGCTTTGGTAAACCGTTGACGGATCAAACCATTCAGCGCTTATTAACTACGCTAAAGCAGTATCAACCTCGTGTGATTGGTCTAGATATTTATCGAGATATTCCAGTAGAGCCAGGGCATGAAAATCTGCTCAAACTTCTGCGGCAGAGCGATCGTATCGTGACCATTTGTGACGTGGGAGAACCTGGCAGCTATCCGGCGATTCCTCAACCGTCTGGAGTTCCATCAGTCTACTTAGGCTTTTCTGATACCCTGCTAGTCGATATTGACGGAGTTGTGCGACGGTACACGTTAGCAACTGAAACAAAAGCAGTAGACTGTCCAACCGATCGAGCCTTTGGCTGGCAAGTTGCGCGTCGTTACCTATCGGCTGAAGCGACATCACTGACACAACCGCCACAACTTAGTTCCACTGTTCCACCCATGAAGCAGCCCTTTGGGGGATATCAACAATCAGATGAAATTGATCCGAGTAGTCAACAAGTGTTGATTCATTATCGACCTTCTCATCAAGTTGCAGAGGAGGTTTCCTTGAGTAAAGTACTAGATCAACCTCAGTCTCAATTCTTGCGCGATCGCATTGTGCTAATCGGCTATGTTGATCAGACCAAGGATCATCACCCGACGGCTGTGGGAGAGATGTTTGGCATTCAGATTCATGCTCACATTATCAGTCAATTGTTGAATGCAGCAAGCGGCGATCGCGCTTTTATGTCCGTTTGGTCAAATCAGAAAGAGATAGGATGGATTGTAGGATGGGCAATGTTAGGCGGGAGTCTTGCCTGGATACGATCACGTCGTAGAGTCATTTTGGCGCAGATTGGCGCACTGTCTATCCTGCTATTAAGTTGTTTCTATGGATTTACTCAACTGATTTGGATTCCTTTTATTCCAACGGCGATCGCGCTCCTCACAACACTGTTAATTACCCGCTACTTTACCAAAATTGTGCGAAAACTCCATCGTTCCGATTGAAGTTCATTGTTTACGTAACCCCTAAACCTTATGCGAATTCCTCAGTTTAGAATACTTGTCATTGCTGCAATTTTAATTAGCTTCTTTGCAAATGGTGCGGTTGCAAAATCGAGAAGGCCCAGGCGATCGGCGGGCGATCGGGGAATTTGCACAACTATCACACAGACTAATACACAGACAACTCAAGCATTCAACAAAGAAGCGCTGGTTGCATTAGTGACAGCTAAGGGTGAAATGTCTACCGCCGCTTCTCAGCCTACCTTCTGGTTTTATGTGCCCTTTCAAGACCCTTCGCTCCTCACCGCAGAATTTATCTTACGAGATGATCAAGAACAACGATCGAGCGAGCCACTTCGCATTCAATTGCCCAATCAGCCTGGAATTGTGAGTGTGCGATCGCCCCAACCTCTCAAGGCTAATCAGTCCTATCACTGGTACTTTTCAGTGATTTGTGATGTTTCTGGAGAGCAAAAGAAACTCACAGTTGACGGTTGGGTGCGGTATGTTGAGCCTTCTACAACGGTGATTACGCAGCTCAAACAAGCCACAACGATCGAGCAAGCTGCCGCCCTTTATGTAAAATCAGGATTCTGGTCAGATGCCCTAACGCTACTAGCTTCTCATCGAAAGCAGAATGAGCGATCAGCGATCGTTTGGGCTGACTTACTGCAATCTGAACAATTGGAGGCAGTTACTTCTAAACCCGTTCTTCCATGCTGTACGGACAGGTAGCATTCTCCCTCAAAAGACAGTAGCTTGGATATAGTTTGTTAATACTTTGATGGCTCACTGACCAACTTTCTATTAGAATAGAATCACCCAGAAAAGAGGTCGTTAAAATGGATGTATCACTCACTCCAGAGATTGAACGGTTCATTCACAGCCAGGTGGAGAGTGGGAAATATGGGTCTGCTGCTGATGTGATTCAGGCAGGAATTTGGCTGCTGGAGGAACGTGATCGTATCTATAAAGGGCGGTTTGAGGAACTGTGCCGAGAAGTTTCGATAGGGGTCGAGCAGCTCGATCGGGGAGAGCGGTTAGATGGAAGGGCAGTGATTGAGCAACTGCGGCAGAAGAATCAGGTACGCAGGCAAGTTCAAGCGTAGATGAGTGACTACCTCCTCTCACCCCAGGCTGTCGTTGACCTAACAGAGATTAATGATTATTTGTTTGCAGACAACCCGACATCAGCAGACACATTTTTAGATCAAATTAGCCAGAAGTTTGAGCGCTTGGCGCAGTTTCCCAAAATGGGTCGTATGCGAGATGAACTGTTACCTTCACTCCGCAGTTTTCCGTTCCAAATTTGATCTTCTACCGAGAAATTGAGGATGGAGTTGAGATTGCACGAATCATCAGTGGCTACCGTGACTTAGAAGCACTGTTTTCTGGTCAGGATGTGGAATGAGCGACGAGTGAATGCGAGTATAGCAATCCTATTTGATTTATGAGAATTCGGTGACTAGTGATTGCTGGGAGGAGCCAAGGACTAACAACCCGCCTTTGAAGATTCTTACAACTGATTTAGGACTGCTATAGTGAATCGAAAACAATCGTCTATAACCAGTCGCCAACCAGGACAAAGGGTGTCCAAAAGTAGGGGTGAGAAAAGTCTGCATCGGTTTCAGCGTTGTCTTCTGTAATGCTTTTTGGTAAGTCAGCAGTTGGAGCAATTTCTTTGCCATACAGTAAGCTTAACTGCGCCCGTCTCAGAGCGTCAGCCTTACTGATCTGATTGCCCTGACTGAATGCTCGATAAAACTGGCCCATCAGCGACGAAGTAGACGCATCATCCACCGCCCAGAGAGAGGCTAACGTGCTGAATGCTCCCGCTCTGATTGCAACTCCGGCAAGTCCTAATGCGGCTCGTTTGTCACCGACTGCTGTTTCACAAGCGCTGAAGACAAGTAGCTCTACTGGGGCAGATTGAGCTTGACTGCGATTTTGGAGAATTGTCTGCAACTCATTCACATCGACAGGCTGCGCGGAGGCAGTGAGAATAAAGGTTTCATCTGGGTTAGAACTAAATCGGCCATGAGTCGCCACATGCACGATCGCATAAGAGGACGAACTCACCTGATTGCGAAATTTCTCTGTTGTAAACTGACTATCTAGCAAGACTTGGGACTGAGGTAAAAGCGCTCTGATCTGCTGCACTTCCCGTAACACATTTGCGAGTGGAGAAAAGCGAATGGAGCGATCACCCACTGTAATGGTACTTCCGGTCGTCAACCCAGCAATCAAAACGCTTCTAGTCGACTGAGCGTGACTACGTTTTGCACCGAGTAGCTGTAACCCTGGGGTAATAGCGACAGCGTACTTCTCAATCAGGTAGCGTTGACCATCATAGAGAGCCGCCATTGGAATGCCTCGTAGACTCCCATCTAACACAAACACCAGAGTTTTAATCTTGCTTGCTTCTAAGGAGGGTTCTAGCGATCGCAGCAGCCACCCGTAAACTAGTTGAGCCGTTTTTTGAACATCTGCGCCGGATGAGCGATCTTTCAACTGTTCTCGAAACCAGGCAAGCTGTTGCTCTAGTTCACTGCGCTTGACCAATGATGTTTGACGAGTTAACTTAGTTTGCTGGGGTAGCTTGAGAATGATCTCAATGCGATCGTCCAAAATAATGGTGTGAATCACCGCCGCAGTCGGATCTTCTGTCTGATCAACCCGAACTTGTCTGGCTTGTAGTAAGTTGCAGCGAAAGAAGTTTTCTAGTTCCGTTAGTTGCAGGGAATCAATTAACCGCAGAGATTTTTCAAGGTTTTCTTGAGCCGGATTTTTGCCAACAGGTAACAGTAAACTAATATATTCTCGATAGATTGGCTCAACAGTATCCCGCAAAGAGAACTGGGCATCCGGATTGACTGCAATCAAATCCCCACGAGTTAGTTGAAGGGCTTGAACTGCGGACTCATAGGCTTGAATCGCCCGATCGCTGTTCTGTCTAGCTAAGATCCGTCCCCGTTGCCACTCCCATTGATAGTTAATGTCAGGTGCTTGCAGGCTCTGTACTAATTTCAGTGCCTGTTCAGTTTGTGCGAGTGCGGCTGGCAACTGTCCAATTTGTTCATAAAACCAGCCTAGATTTGCGATCGCATACCCTTCAGCCCGCTGATTTCCCATTGCTCTGGCTTGCGTGGCGACCTCTTGCAATCGTTGTTGAATCTGTTGCCATTTGGGATGAGTGGATTCCAGATTTTGCAGTCGATAGAACTGGGTCAGGCTCCGAGCAAAGTTGATTTGAGCAAAAAAAGTTTCATGAGTATTGGGCAAGCGATCGATCTGAGCAGGGAGTTTCTCAATCAATTCAACGATTTGTGGTTGCAGTTGAGTGAGCCAGGAATTTGCGTCAGTTAAGCGATCGTTGCGTCGCAGCCATTGTTCAATCTCCAGTAATAAACTTAAATGATTCAACGGTGCTTGAACAGAAGTAATCGATTGCTGGGCAGAGTCAGCCGCTTGATAACAGTCCAGTGCTTGCTTGTAGTAAGACATGGCATCAGATGCCGAATTTGACATCAGACAAGCTGTTCCAGAAGTGGCAGTCAGAATAATGTTGTCTCTGCGATCGCGATCCCGGCTGCCTAGATCCTGAGCCGTATTGCCCAATCGTAGTAAAACAGTCCCTCGCTCTTTTGGAGAAGACAGTTCTAGACTTTGTAATAGCACCTGTTGGGAAGCTTCTAAATTACCAATCAGACGTAAGACTTTGCCCAAATTTCGCAGCCCGATCGCTCTCAACTCCACTGGCATCACAGTAGACTGAATCGTTGAGGCTCCCGTCCGAACAGCATCACAGAGTGCAGTAGCGCTACTTCCTGGCTGTAATGCCTGTACCAATGTTTTGCAGGCTTGTCGCTGGTGTCCCATCGCTGACCACGCTTGCGCCTGGTCGATCAAACTACCCGTCACTCCGATCGTATCTTTACCATAGGCTTCGGTGGCTCGCTGCCAGCTTTTCAGCGCTTGTTCAAACGGTCCCCTTTCATACAACTGCCTGCCCTGTTGCACTAGTTGGGGGGCTGTCACAGGTTGTGCTATCAGTTGAGGGGTGATCACTAGACAAAGCAACACAGTAATCATCAAAGCGAAGTACTGCGCCATTCTACTAAAGTGATCTATTTTTTTCTGGTGCGAATGTCTAGGGAACATAGCAATGAGTGGGTGCAGGTTGAGAGACTAAATAACCAGGGCTATCAGGCGGTTGGGTGACCAGAACGATCGCACCCGTTGCATCTTTTACCCAACTCGTAGCCTCCACAATTTTTGCTGAAGAAGGCAAGTTGGCAACTGTTTCTGTAGTCTGGGCCGTCACCCGCGAATCTTCCCAGAGGTCACTGCTATCTAGCGCATCGTTGGGGGTCGAGGGCAATCCGCCGCGTCCGCTGACAACAAACCTTCCAGTTGCTCCACTACTACGACAGCCTTGAGCAATTTGACTAGCGGGGTCAACTAAATTAATTGGGAGAGCAACTAATCCTCGGCTAGGGTCTGTGTTGAGCGTCGCGATCGTCACCACGCCACTAATCCCAAACTGGGAACTGGCCGTAATATCGCTCAGGGGCGTTAGAAACGATCGGGGTTGAATGCCAAAAATGCTTTGGGCTGTGATGTCAACTCGACCCCCCTTTCCAGTAAAAGCATTGGCTGTAATGTCGCTATTCTCAGAAAGCACTGACACAATAAATTTAGAATTGATGGTAATGTTGCCACCGTCCCCACCTGCTTGAGCTGTTCCTGCCGTGGTAGAAATTTGGCTACCTCGACGTAGGAGCATTAAATCAGCGATGTTGAGAGCGATGTTGCCACCGTCACCAGAGGCAGATTCACCATTAAGTCTTGCTTGGTTATCTAAGGTGAGCTTAGGTGTATTAATTTCAATGTTGCTTGCACTACCACTACCTTGCGAACTAACAAAGATACCGCTGTTAGGACTGAAGAGATCTCCTAAATTTGGTAACAAAACAGCCCGTTGAGTAAATGTAGGATCACTCCCTGAAACCGTTACTTTGTTAGGTGCGTTAATCGTAATTCTACCAGCTTGACCAGAGCCTTGGGAGGTAGAAACTAACTGTCCACCATTAATTGCCTCAAAGCTTGCGGTATTAATGTTAATGTTGCCACCAGCACCTTCAGCAAGGGTACGAGCATCTAACACAGCACCGTCTGAAAGACGCAGAAAGGGGCTACTGATGGTGATATCTCCCCCTTTACTAACCGAAGCAGTGGATGTCGCTAATCCACTGGGTTGTCCGGATTGTAAGCTCGCTCCAGCAATAGTGATAGAGTTTGCACTGGTAATTTGAATGTTTCCAGCATCTCCTCGCCCAAATGTGGCAGAAACCAATTGAGCGCCCGTGTTGATATTGAGAGAGTTCGTCGAAATAACAATATTGCCGCCGTTTCCAATTCCTCTTGAAGCTACATTTGTCAATGCAGAACTTCCTTCTCCAATAAACGAAATAAAATCTTGGGCTTTAATGGTGATATTTCCTGCGTCTCCTCGTCCACGAGTAGTTGCAAATAGTTGAGCACCGTTTTCTACAGAAAGTGCGCCAGTCTCGATACGAATGTTACCCCCATTACCTTCAGCCCCAAACTCAACGCTACTAAACACCCCCCCAGAGAACCCATTACGACTTTTACCACTAAGTAATATATTCTTTTGAGCCTGGATTGTCACATCACCAGCGTTTCCTCTCCCAAAAGTTGGTGCAGATAGTTGAGCGCCACTGGTGATGGATAAAGAATTAGTGGCAACTTCGATCGCTCCACCCCTTCCAGCACCTTCCAAATTAGAAAAAATACCGCTGTTAAATAAGTTGTCATTGCTGAAGCCATCTAGAGAAATGGTCGTATTAGCTCGAATTTTTACATTCCCTGCATCTCCATCTCCAACCGCGCCAGAAATAATGCCAGCACCATTTGTGATACCAAGAGAGCCTGTAGTAATCTCAATGTTTCCACCTTTACCAGTTCCCCCAAACTCGATGTCACTGAAAATGCCGCTCCGAAGCTGACTTTCTCCTGTTCCATCTAAAACAACAGCATCTTTAGACTGAATTGCCACATTTCCACCAATCCCCTGACCTGATACCAGAGTTTGGATCTGCCCACCGTTTGTTAGTGTCAGAGATTTTGTTGCTATAGTGACACTTCCCGCGTTTCCCAATCCTCCAGCCCCGATCGGCGTTAGTAGCCCACTTGGAAAAGAATTGCTACTGCCATCAATTAAAGCCTCGTTGTTCAGAATGACAGAGATATTTCCTCCGTTTCCTTGACCCAACACGCCAGCCGCAATCTGAGAACCTTCTTTAATTTGAAGAGAGTCCGCGTTGATTGTAATATTTCCACTATTCCCGATCGCGCCTGGAAACAAAATATTACGAACTAAACTTCGTTGAAGTAGCGTGACTGCACCGGCCGCATTGAGGGTAATATTGCCAGACTGACTGTTTGCAGAGCCTAGATTCGGGGCGATACCAGCATCAATAATACTTCTCCCCGTCATCTGAATATTTTTGGCGTTAACTGCAATGCTCCCTTTATCGTCTGCTGTCACCCGAACTAATGAATTGGATAAAGACACATCCGATCGCGCTGTGCTGTCTGCAAAGTCCAGGTTTAACTGGTTGTCGATCGCGACAAGTCCATTTTGCCCGGCTCCTCCTATTTCTACCCGTTGTCCTGGCGTGTTGATGATGGTGTTGTCTAACAAGACATTGCCGCCCACAAGAGCAAAGTCACTAAAGCTATCTGTTCGCCCTGCCAACAACTGGGAGTTTTGCATTTGAATACTTCCTGGTGTTTGACCAAACTGCAAACCAATGGGTACGCTGACCGTTAGTAACGGAGCCGGATCGGTATTGCTGAACTGTGTACCATCCTGAAACAGCATTCGCTCGGCTGTGGCTGCCAGAAAGGAGCCGCCATTGAATAACTTGGCATTTGAACCAAACACAATTCCATTGGGGTTAAGCAAGAAGAAGTTGGTGGGAACAACATTAGTAGCCGTTGGATCAGTCGTTGCAATGATGCCGTTGATGTTGGAAATGAAAGGAACACCAACCCCCGTCACGCGCACAATCACAGTTTGAATTGTAGGATCAATGATAAATCCGGCAAAATCACCATTGGGTAAAGAAAATTGGCGGAAGCTATGGAATAGATTGCTGCCTCGTGTTGAGCCGTTGGTGATGAAGCAGGTTCCTGTACAAGGGGCTGTGAGATCTCCATTCACCTCGGTGCCCAAAGTGCCATCCCCCGCAACTTGAGCCAGTGTAGCGGTGGGGTAAACTACTAACAATGCTCCACCGATCGCACTTGCCCACATGATTCGATTATGCTGAAACATCGGTTTTTGAGTCATGCTGTCCCTCCACTAGAAAACGGTGGATTAAGTCGGGCGCGATCGCAACTGACGGCAGTATACATTAATGGCTAAGATAACGGCTAAAAACCATCTTGCAATCGAGATAAATTGTCATAACTGAGAGAAGTGCGATCGCGATAGAAACTCCCGAAAGTGGTCAAACGATCGAGAGTGAAGTAAGTGAGGGCTATCGTTCTGCTTGAGTGAATAACGTCGCGGTTATCAAGCGGTGGTTGCTTCCCAGTTTGCAAAGTTTGCCATGAGTTGATCTTTGTTTAATATGATGAACCCATCTTTGTGCTGTCCTCCGATCGTCCCGCCGTTGATTCCCCAGGGATTATAGAGTGTGAAATGATTGCCATCATAGCCAACAAGCGCATACTGATGACCAGGAACGATGTTGGCATAGACATCATCAGAATCATTATTTGTGCTTAAAGTCACAAGTTGGTGAGCGTTCCAGGCGGAGACGATTTTTCCAATGTCGTCATTCTGATTCGCGAATCCCCAATTAACATGACCGTTGACCACACCACGTCCAGTAATGTGATGTAACGCATGTTTGCCAAACCCACCACTAATTGCTTGATAGGAGTTGATGGCAACTTCTTGCCCAATCACACCTGATTCATTGAGTTGGGTATAGGCTTTTTCTGCTAGTGCAACCCATAGCTCATTGGTTGGATCATTGCCCCAGCCACCACCCCAGCCTGCAAACACTGCTCTGCCAGCAGAATCGAGAGATGGATTCATTGAAGTAGTCGGCAACCAATTATCCACGGTCACGTAGTCGGCTATACCATCGTGAAAAAGCCGAACTGTCCAGGTGTTATCGCCATTGGCAATGAACATATCTTGAAGCACATTCGGAGTTCGGAGGGCAGTTTCAGCCAGACCTGCCAGGAAGTAACAATCACCCAGAGCATTCTGGTCTACATCGGTGTAACTAATGCCGTTCTGAAAGAGTTGACCCTGAGCGGGTTTATAGATGTAGTTCGTTTTGCCATCCGTAGACATTGCAACTGGCCGATCGCTCCCCAAAAACCATTTACCGATCAGTCTCTCCATTTTTTCAGAACTATCGTTATTAGACAGATTGCCGATGTTACTGCCACCCATTCGCGTATTGGCTGAGTCACCATTAAGCACTTTGTTTGTTAAGGTACTGACGTAATCAGGCATGGCGTGTCCCAGTCCACTTAGCACCGTTCTTAGGTCGGCCAGTTCTGTTGCGTCAATGGCACCATAGTCTTTGGTTCCTCGCAGTACGGACATCATTTCATTACGATCGATCCACCCATCAACCCCAGCCAGTCGCGCCTGAGCGACAACGCCAAAGTCACTCAAATTATCGGTGTACCAGTCTCCTGTAGAAACTCCCAGATTATAGTTGATGGTGGCTCCAGTAGAACCCTGTCCATGATTAACCTGAATAAAATAAGTGCCTCCTTTTAGAGCGTTATAGATGCCATCCGTAAAGCCATACCACTGGTTAGAACTCGCAAACGCCTCATTTCCACTCACCACCCCGTCGTTGTTAGAGTCTTTAATCAAGCGCACGTCGGCGTTGGCATTCATGCCCGATAGTGTGATGTGAAGATTGCCTGCACCCAGCGTGACGCGATACATCTCTGACGTGTTGTTACTGTCCAGAGTGCCAGTCAGTAGGCGAGTTCCAGACAGATTGCCTAGATCAATTTCTGTGGGTAGCAAGTTACTAACCTGCTCAGTAGAAACAGTGAGATCGTAGTCTGTGGTTGTTGCGGTGGGTAGATAGAGCCGATCGATAGCTCCACTGACGCGGTGTTGAGACCAGAATGGCGAGACTTTGAGGTAGTAATCTCCAGCCGCCAATGAACTCAGGTTAAGGGCGATGTCATGCGTGTCGAAGTTTTGAGTGGTCGAAATCCCCTGTGCCAAGAGCAATCTACCATCATAGGAACTAGCGATCGTGGTTCCACTAGCATCTAATAAATTGACCGAAGCGTCGCCAGTTGCACCTTTGAGAAACAGGTTAAAGGCACTCGCTTGATCCAGGCGAAAATGGGTGTAGTCAGTATTGGCACCATTGCCAATAGAGTCTAGTCGAGTCCTGGTTTTGCCATCTAGCCTGCCCATGTCAAAGGCTCCTGCTAGGGTGTCATCCAACACTGGATTAAGTAAGTGTCCAACCTTGTTGTACGAAGTATCCTCAAGCACATCTATCCCAGTCTTGAACTTGTTGGGAATACCGCGATCGACGACCAAAACATCACTCACTCGATCGAAAACGCGATTAGAAACTACAGATGAAGCACTTGAAAACGCAAATTCTGTGCTGGCGAGGCTAGAAACACTCGACTTCAGCCTAAAATCATTTTGTTGAACCGGGTCAACTACCCCTGTAGATAGTGCGGATGAACTAGATTGCAACACCGATGAATTAAAAGAAGTTGCGCTGAGAGCGTTGAGTTTATTTGAGGATTGTGAAAAAAGCATAGCAACCTGCTCTATGGCTAAGGGGTAAGTAGAAGGGCAACGTGAATCATCTCCTTCTGTTGAGCTATTGGTTTGCTTTTTTTGATCTATTCACTTCAGCAATGTCATTCGTTCAGTCAACCTTTCCAAGAATTTACAAGCAAGACTGCTCTTAGGTTTGAGGGCGTTTCACCAGGATTGTTTCAGTACGATAGCATCAGGAGTTGAGGCAGCTTTTAACAGAAATTGGGGTTCAACATGGCCTCGCGATCTGGTTTGACAAACACAAGCTTCATCACACATCATCAAAGTCACTTTGGCGTAATTTTGAACTATCAATTTTCTGGGACTGAATGTAGAACCAGGCCATTGCTTCTGCTACCAGAATCGGATCACCCGATGCCAGAAAGTACTGCATTCGCGCCAGTTGTTGTGGGCTGCAAAGGTGCCTCTGTTCCTGAGCCAAAGAAAGAGCTTCTTGGTTGATGGCTTGCTGATCTTGGGCACTGATAGCGAATGGCTGAGACAATGCTTCAACCTCGTTCAGAAAATCACTTTGTTCAACAGCTCGATACTCAGCCACTGGATTCTGAACAGATTCTTTAGAATCGCTAGAACTACCGTGAGAAATCTCATTACCGCCATTACCAGGGAATAAGCTTGGATCAGTTTTGTGGTTGTTGGGGAATCCGTTTTTATCACTGGAGTTATCTAATTCAAATTCTTCAATTCTTAAATAGTTAGGATGCCAGAGATCTTTGTGACGATACAGCGATCCTCCACCAATTCGATAGGCAAGCAAACACTTAAATCTCTGAGTTGCAGAACCTGGCAAACTGTTTTTTTCAAGCAAGTCACTGTCGGTTCGCTCATTTGAAAAAGACCAGGGGAATTAATCAAACCGCTAGTTGATAGATGTCCAAGGGCACCCGCATGAGGGTCAAGATGGTTTGCTGTAACTGGTTCAAGGGGGTGATTTCCACCGAGCCATCTTTGAGAAAGTAAAGGGTGATGCCCTCAAAAGCAGCCAAGAGTTGTTCCGCCGATGGGCGAGTGGTCGTACGTTTGGGATTGCCCGCCTAGAGACCGGCGAGCGGTTGTGGTTGGGCGTGCAACTGCTGCTGAACCACAAAGTCAATCAGGGTGAACAGCCGCAAGGCAATGGTGAGCAGAAACATCAAGCCGAGGATGCGTCGCGAGTCTTGCAGATAGACCGGCAAGGCCGGTAAGTTGCCGCGTTTGAAGCGATGGAAGCCGCGCTCTAACTGCCATTGTTGCCGATAGTAAGCAACCGCTTGGGCTAAACTCAGCCGTTGGTCGGGGACATTGGTGACATAGATGCGCCAACCACAGAGGGTTTTCGCCTCCTGGATGGCGGTTGCTAAGGGCTGAAACTGGAGCCAGAATTGCTCAATCGTGCGTTGCGGGGGAGGATTTTTGCGGCTCGGTCGCCCTGGTTTGACTTGTCGGGTGATTCGTTGTGGGGTAATAGTGGTGCTGAAGTAGGTCTCGGTGCGATGGCGTTTCAGAATCGCTTGCCCCTGATTTTGCAAGACACAGCAATCGCTGGCAGGTTTGGCTGCCAGTTTTCCCAAGGCCTGTTGGGTGCGCTCCAAACGTTGTTCCAATCCTTGTACTTGGCGTTGGGCGAAAGCGGCCGCCCGAATCACCAGATAGCGCTCCTGCCACTGGTCGCGATAGGTGCTGGGAGCGGCTTGCCAAAAGGTGCCGAGACTGACCTCAAAGCCCATGCAGTTCGGGGGTTCCTCGGCAGCTTGACTGGGTAGTCGGATCTCTTGCAGCGGCGCTGGGGCGTCAAGCACCCATTGCTTCAATCGGTCGGGAGTTTGCCCCGTCATCGGCATAGGGAAACAGTACAATCCATTGACCCGACTGAGTTTGGCGCGGGTCTCATAACTGGCGGCTTTGGCATCGGCAATGTAGATAAAGTCGCGATGCCCAATCGCCGACACCAAGCCTTGCCAGAAGGGATAGTCCATTGAATCGTCCGCGCCGTTGCCCGGTAAGGTCGCACTCACTAAGGGAATGCCCGCGGGGTCGAGGCTGCCCAAGCTATGGCGATATTGCAACAGGTCGGGGCGATGGTCTTTGCTGTAGCCATATTGCAGGACTGGCACAGCGGCTGCCCCATTGTCGCTTTGGTGATACACCGAAAAACTGCTGCTATCACAGCGCGCCACTTCGGTCGGCAAGGCATAGGTTCGCACTAGATGGCGACCCATCGCTTCTTCCAGCGTGGCAAGCTCATCACTGCCGCCCAACACACTCAGCAGATCCGCCAGGCGGTCATCACTCGCATCTTTGTCGCCGATGCTCCAGCCCGTTACTGCCTCTAACGCCCGATGATGCGCCCGCACCCACGCTTCCACTTGATTTAACCGATGGTCTGCCTGGGTCACCACGTAGGCGACAAATAGCACACTCAACTGACCGTAACTCAGCCCCCGGCGATTCTGGTGAACCGGCATCAGCATCCTATCCATGATTTCGGCGATCTGCATCGTCTTCAACCAGTGCACAATCAGGGGCAGATCATCCACGCGCTCTGAGGGGGTTTGCACAGGGGTCACTCGCATCGGCAGGTTGGCAAATGGCAACGCCCTCCAGCTTAATCGCAATTCACAGCGCTGAAACCCTGCTCAATTGAACTCGCTCTCGCAACCCCAAAAATATGCTCATCCCCTCCACAAAATCACCGAACCGACAGTTCTGAGCCAGAAAACATGGCAATCACCACACAACTGAGGTTGCCACGTTGAGTTCAAGATATTTCAAGTGAAATATTTGGCTGAAATCTTTGTAGTGTGACCGTTTCACAGTATGAGATCGATATAAATCGAGATCCAAAACTATGTCGTTGCCTTTAGCTCACGCAAAGCGTGTCCCAACCCTATCTTCTATTTTGTTGAAGCGGAATCGCTACAGCCCTTTTTCCCGTCTGTTTTCCGCTGATGTAAAATCAAGCTACTCCTGTTCTGAGTGAGGTTCAGCTTTGCGCTTGCGCCGCTTGGTTTCATAGAATGCCGCTTCCGCCGCCTGCTGGTCTGCCGCCTTTGTATAGCGGCGAAAACTCTGCACCGACTTGTGCCGCGTCAGCATCATCACATGATACGGATTCATGCCCTCTAACACCAAATTCGTCGCATAGGTATGGCGGAACTGATGCGCGTGAAACTCAATGCCTGTCATCTCGCGCAGTTGGCACACCAGTTTATCGATCGTGTCATACCCAATCCGCGCCCCCCGATTGCGCCGCGAAACCGACACAAACAGTGGACTGTCCGGTTGCAACGCCTCTCCTTGACTGACGCGCCACCCCAAGTACGCCTGAATCTTCTGCACCCCCTCCTGATCGAGCGGCACTACCCCTTTACTATCTCCCTTGTCCTGACGCACCCACAAGCGTTTCCCATCAAAATCGCCGACATTTAACAACGTTGCCGCTTCCGCTCGAATGCCATGCTGCAAGACCGCAAACAGTGCCAGGTTGCGTTGCGTAAGCTCACGCGAAGCGTGTTCGCACAGTTTCATCCCTGCCACCGCTGCCAGAACCTTCTCCACCTGCTCATCGCTCAAGTTATCCGCTTCCGGTTCTGCCAACTTCGGCAACTGCACTTCAAGGGTGGGATCACGATCGACATACCCACACCGCCACAACCAGCCATAAAACGCCTTCAACGTCCCCAGAATTCGTTTCACGGTGGCATCTGACAGCACTCGCTGCCCATTTTCTTTTCTGACCAAATGCGTCTTAAACTGCGCCACCTGCCGTGCGGTCACGGCTACGGCTGCCCAAGCCTTGTCTGTCCAGCGCAGAAAGTGCTGTAGATCCTGACGATACGCTTTCTGAGTTTTCACCGCTAGCGATCGCGCCTGTAAGTACTCGTCAATTCTGGTCGATCGCAGGTCGGTCGGCGAATCAGTTTTAGAAACTGCCGGAGAATAATCCGCCTCGATATGAACGAGTCTGGGTTGTGGAACGCTGTGGTCACGCGGCATAGTATGTTTGCTCTAGGTTTATATTCGAGATAATTAGAATCCTATCTCCCTTTCTTGGCAGCGATCTGAAACTTTGCCCAAATGGGATATCATCATTCTCCCAAATTGACTGGGATATTATTTACTTGCAAGTCCCTTATCACGCAAATGGCGGTTTGCCGTTGCGGTAGATAGTTCTATGACAGAGTAAAGAAAACGTTCCTTTTGTTTACTCTACCCAGCTCAATTTATACTCACGGTTCGCTCATTTTCAGGGAGGGTCGTCAGATTGCGGACCCAAGCGAGT
>NZ_JBJPHS010000096.1:0-22905 GCF_052939495.1 Phormidesmis sp. 146-12
TTGTGCTCATTCATGGATTTCCCCTCAACGGCCATTCCTGGGAAAAGCAGGTCTTGGTGCTGCTAAATGCGGGGTATCGAGTGATTACCTACGATCGCCGAGGATTTGGTGCGTCTAGCCAACCCTCGTTGGGCTATGACTACGATACCTTTGCAGCCGATTTGAACACGCTGATAACCAAACTTGACTTGCATGATGCTGTGCTGGTCGGCTTCTCTATGGGAACCGGCGAAGTCACGCGCTATCTTGGCAACTATGGCTCAAAGCGGGTGCAAAAAGCCGTGCTGATGGCTCCAGTGCCGCCCTTCCTGCTGAAGACCGCTGATAATCCCGAAGGCGTTGACCAGAGCGTTTTCGATGGCATTATGAAAGCGATCGTTAAAGACCGTCCCGCTTACTTTTCTGAATTTTTCAGAGAATTTTTTAATGTGGATGTGCTGCTGGGCGAACGCATCAGCAACTATGCCATTCAAGCCTGCTGGAATGTAGCAGCTGGGGCTTCTGCTAAAGGAACTTTGGATTGTGTCCCGTCCTGGCTCACCGATTTCCGCGATGATCTGCCCCGGATTGATATACCTACCCTAATCATTCATGGCGATGCCGATCGCATTTTGCCACTTGAATCCACTGCCGCAAGACTCCCGAAACTGATTAAAAACAGTCAGCTTGAGATTATCCCTGGCGGGCCGCACGCCATCAACTGGACTCACGCTGATCAGGTCAATCCCATGTTGCTGGACTTTCTTCAGCAGAAATAGTCAGTAATCTACCGCATTTCTGACTGGTGAAAAAATTGTGAATTCAACTTGTCCACGGTTCCGATCCTGGTGGCTGGCTGGCATAGGCTGAACGTTCAGCACCTGGATCAAAAGAATTAATTGCCACAAAAAAAGGAACACCATGAATAAGCCCGAGTTTTTTGTCACCCCCGGTTATGGGGACTACATGCTAAATGAATTGCATTACTCTCAAGCGCTAAAAATTGGCGATCGCGTGGAGATATCAGGTCAAGGTGGCTGGGATGACAACCTGCAAATTCCTGAAGCGATCGCAGACGAGATTGCTCAGGCGTTTCGGAACGTAGAGCAAACCCTGGCAACTGCCGGGGCGGGTTGGGAGCACGTTGTCCACGTCAATTCTTACCATGTTGGCGGGTTGCCCCCAGAGGTCAACGATGTGATGGTCAGGCTATATCGCCATTACATGCCCAACCATGCCCCAATTTGGACACAGGTAGGAGTCGCGGCTCTTGGACTGCCAACGATGCGGATTGAAATCCGCGTTACTGCAATTGTTCCGTGAGTTTTGCATTAGCGGCAGCACTGTTGCCAGCGATGCTCTACACCGAGCGAAGCAAGCGGATAGAATAACAACTCTAAAGACACAGATCATTTTTGAGCTAGATAGAGCTAGTGGGTAGGCGTTGCCCACTAGCTAAAAACTATGCGGAGCAGGTATTTTATCTACTCTGTACAGAAAGATCTCGGTGTTGTGTGGGGCATAGGGGAACCCAATCCACATATTTTCGGAGCAGCAATTTCTGTGTTTGCATAAAGTTGCTAGCACTGGCTTCAACGCATATTCACCACTTTTGAAGGACTTTGCTGCGTTCGACGTTCCTGCAAAGCCTTATCAATTAATTTTGAAACTAGCCAAGAGACGGAGCGCTCATCTGCCTCTGCCCATTCTTCCAATTCCTTTTTCCACTTTGAAGGAATGTAAGCAACCACTCTGTCTAAGTCTGTTTTTCCGCCCATAGCAAATTTTTTTTTTACTCTCTTGTTATATCTATTATACAAGCAACAAACTAGACCATGCCGTGCTAGACCGTGCTGTGCTAGCATGGTCTAGCAAGAGTGACGGAGACTTTAGATATGAACCATCAAAATTTGCTTTCGATCGCCGCCAACCGCGTGCAGCCGTCAATTAATCGGGGGCTTGTCTTGCTCTCAGCCAGAGAAATGGACAAGATGCGCCGTGTTGGACAACTTGCTGCAAATCTCCTCAATTATCTCGAACCAATGGTGCAACCTGGAGTGAGTACGCAAGCTTTAAATGATGAGGCAGCACGTTGGATGCAAGCTCATGATGCTATCAGTGCCACACTTGGCTATGCTCCTCCTGGTCATCCCCCGTTTACAGGTTCCATTTGCACCAGCGTGAATGAAGTGGTTTGTCATGGAATTCCAAACCCAAAGCAAATTCTTAAAAACGGCGATATCATCAATATCGATGTAACCCCCAGACTAGAAGGTTATCATGGCGACACGTCTAGAACATTTCTAGTGGGTCAAGTATCCACAACAGCCCGGAAACTGGTTGAAGCCACTCAAGAATCCATGATGCGAGGAATTGCTGAAATCAAGCCTGGTGCAAGAGTGGGTGATATTGGCGCTGCAATTCAAGAATATGCGGAGGCAAGTGGATTCTCAGTTGTTCGAGACATGGTTGGACATGGCATTGGCAGGCAGATGCATACAGAGTTTCAAGTTCCTCACTATGGCAAACGAGGCAGTGGGTTGAAGCTGCGTCCAGGAATGGTTTTTACAGTTGAACCTATGCTAAACGAAGGGACTTATGAGCTTAAATCTCTCGCGGATCGTTGGACTGTGATTACGAAAGACAAAAAACTCTCTGCTCAGTTTGAACACACCGTTGCTGTGACTGAGGAAGGGGTAGAAATTCTAACTCTCCCCTAAGCTTTAAGACGAAGTGCCTTTAATTTATGCCTCGATTGTGCTTCTCGATTGAGGTATAACAAGTCGGTGAAGTGGACGGTTGAGAGATTTTGGTGGTAATGCAAAGCTTACCTGGTGCCGCTTTAGTATCTCCCAGAGAAAAGTCCGTAGAAACTTTGAAATTTGTCTGGGATTCTCGCTTGTCGCTTGTGTGGGTAGTATAGCTTCTTAGGCTAGCAAGGACTAAATAGTATGAAACACCGCTTTCCCTGGATCGTATGCTTGACTGTGAGTACTGTGGTATTCGTACAGCCCATCTTGGCTAAATTGTCCCCAAGGATTGATACTCTTCGACTAGATGAGCAAACGAAAGCCCTGGAGACTGAACTCTTCACAAGCGACGAACTACCATTAAATGTCACAGAGGTAGAAGAGCAACCTGACTGGAGCAGATTTTTTGAAGATTTTGAAGCTCAGGGCACGATTGCCATATCAGATCAGCGCGAAGACACTAGACATGTGTGGGTTTATAACCAGGAGCGCGCAAACAGACGCTATTCGCCAGCATCAACATTCAAGATCCCACATACTCTCTTTGCACTTGATGCTGGTGTTGTTCGTGATGAATTTCAAGTTTTTGAATGGGATGGAGTGGAGAGGGACTTCGCTCCACACAATCAGGATCAAAATTTGCGCTCAGCTATGCGAAACTCAGCCGTTTGGGTTTACGAAATTTTTGCTAACGAAATCGGAGAAGCGAAAGCAAGAAAATATCTGACACAAATTGATTACGGGAACGCAGACCCAAGTACTAGTGAAGGTGCTTACTGGATTGATGGAGGGCTAGCAATCTCGGCACAAGAGCAAATTTATTTTCTACAAAAACTGTATTAGAACGAACTACCTTTCAGCGTTGAACAGCAGCGTCCGGTTAAGGACATTATGATCGTTGAAGCAGATCAGAATTGGATTCTACGCGCTAAGACAGGCTGGGAAGGCAGATGGGGCTGGTGGGTTGGCTGGGTCGAATGGCCCACAGGTCCAGTATTCTTTGCCTTAAATATAGATACACCTAACCGTCTGGACGATCTATACAAACGCGAGAGAATTTCGCGCGCTATCTTGCAGTCTATTGATGCATTGCCACCTGAAGTCGATTACAAATCAGCATTTCATTGAGAATGATCCTATGACGTAGACCGATCAACGCGCAGCAGGAGAGTTGGCATGGCTGGAACAACCTTGATGGGCGGCTCTTCAGCTTGCCTCCATCACTACGTTTAATTCCGTTCACCTACTGAGTACTGTTTCGGTTGTCCGTAAACGTTCAACATCCCGGATAGGCGGCGCACCAAACATGCGGGCATATTCGCGGCTAAACTGTGAAGTACTCTCATACCCGACTTGATAAGCAGCTTGAGTTGCATCGATCGCCTCAGCCAGCATCATCTGACGTGCGGTTAACAATCTCAATTGTTTTTGGTATTGCAGCGGACTCATTGAGGTGACTGCTTTGAAATGGCGATGGAACGATGCCGTAGACATATTCGCTTGTTCAGCGAGATCCTCAACCCGCAACGGCTGGCTAAACTCTGCCTTAATTTGTCTGATTACTTCTGCAATTCGCTGCATGTTGCTGCCAGCGGTGGCAACCTGACGAACAGTTTCACCTTGGTGATCGGTGAGTAGACGGTAATAAATTTCGCGGATCATCATCGGGGCGAGAAACAGGATATCCTGTGGTGTCTCTAACAGGTTGATTAACCGGATGATGCAATCCAGCAAAGACGGATTGGCATCGCTAACGCACCAGCCTCTGACCGAGTTTTCTTTGCGATCGTTGTCTCGGTTTGTTTGAGCAATAATCTCACAGAGTTGAACTGGGTCTAGCTTCAGCTTCAAGCCGAGATAGGGTTGATCGGGTGTCGCCTCGATCATGCAAACGCTCAACGGCAAATCCACTGACATCACCAAATATTGAGCAACACCATATTGAAAGATTTCCTCATTTAGCGATAATTTCTTTTCGCCCTGCACCACCATAGCGAACAACGGTTCGCTGACCGTTTGGATGGATTTACAAGTATCGCATCGCACAAAGAAGACTAAGGGATCGATCGCAGTTGGATGATAAATGTCTCCCTTGCTGTCTGTGTGTCGATCGATGAGTGCCGCTAGTTCTGCACATTTATCGATCGCGCTCTTGTGGCTGAGTGTATCAATCGTCATACTGGATTCCTAATTGATGTAGCCTTGCTCATGCAATCATTATAGGAAATCTTTCTGCTTTGCCTGCATCTTTTGAGAGGATTAGGCAATCATCTGCGAGGTTTGTGCATTTAGCCTCCTGATGCTTGCTTATAGGATGAAACTATTCGAGTACAACCGTCTCTAACTGCGGTTCGGCGATCAGATCTTGCCCTTGTAATTAGATGTTACCGATCGGGCCGCAGACTTCGCAGCCGTCAGGCTGCAAACGATCGGTTTGGACGGTTGAAAATAACCCATCGGCACTACGGTTGGATGGCTCAGAACACAAGTTCAGCATCAAACCATATTGATACAAAATAGGTCTGGCATGAAAACACAATCGATGCTCAAAACATTGATAATGACGATCAGTTTGGGAGCTTTTGCATTGGTAAGCTGTACTCCTCAATCTAAGGCAGAAGCACCTGCGCCAGAACCCTCCGTAGAAGCTTCTGCTACTGAATTCCCGTCAGTTTCTCCATCTCCTCAAGCCTTTAGCAATCGCCAAACGATGAATCTAAATCAAGCTAATACGGCAGCCTCCCAAACCAGTAACCTTTACGTCGGAATGTGGGTTACGCAAGATGGTTATATCCGCCATGAACTTCTACCTAACAACCGTTACGACGAAGCTCGCGGCGACAGAGAGAGCGCGTATCAGGGACGCTATGAAATAACAGGAAATCGCATTGATTACTGGGACGATACCGGATTTACCGCCGATGGCGAGTTTCGTGACGGCGTACTTTATCACGGCGGCTATGTTTTTTACCGAGAAAGATAAGCCCTTCAACACATTGAACAGCAAGTGAAAGTGAAAAATCATTGGAGATCTGGTTGCATCCGAGCGCGGTTGAAGCACCCGACATTTCAAGCAAGCCTTAACCTATCTCACCAGCGGTTGCCACATCGGTAAGGTTGTTGTCTATGTCTCCCCCTCGTAGAGCAACAACGACTCGAATTGCATGAAAATTTCAGGAGATTGAGATGATGCGTTATTTAAGTCAGATTTTCATTGGCACAGGGCTGATTGGGCTGCTGGCTATTCCGGCGATGACGCAAGCTCGCACGGATGAGGCAGGTTTTCAGTCGAATGGGACTGCGTTTGAGCCAAGTCATGACTCGCCCGTATTGAATAACCAGCCTGCCCTCGATCCGTTTCCAGCGCTCATAGATTTGGCTCAGGCAACTCAGTCCGATCAAACAGACGCACAGAAGACTCAGATGATCGAACAGCGCAACAAGGAAATCGTCCGGCAGTATTTTGACGGTTGGCGCAACAGAACTGGCAACTTCTTCGACCTGCTCGCTCCAGAGGCAACCTGGACGATTACGGGCACTGGCGCAACTGCGGGAACCTATCGCAAGCAAGCGTTACTTGAGCAAGTCATTAACCCAACCAGTGCCCGATTATCGACCCCAATCGTGCCAACCGTACGCGGCATCTGGGCAGATGGCGATATGGTCATTGCTCTGTGGGATGGAGCCGCGACCGCCGGGGACGGCAGACCTTATCGGAACACCTACACCTAGTATTTCAGAATGCAGGACGGCAAAGCAATCGAAGCGATCGCCTTTCTGGATATGCAAGAGTTCAACGATTTATGGGCAAGAGTTTCGCCGAGGAATTAGTGCTGGTCGCCATGTCGCTGAGCTAAAGCGACTTCCAAAACTTCAGTAAGGAGAATAACCATGACAAACAACACAAAGATCGCGTTGGTCACAGGAGCAAGCCGAGGACTGGGCAAAAATACTGCGTTGGCGCTTGCTAAAAAAGGAGTCGATGTGATCGTGACCTATCGCAGCAGCGAGGCAGAAGCAAGTCGCGTTGTCTCTGAGATTGCAGAAATCGGTGGTAAAGCCGCTGCCCTGCAATTAGACACTGCCAACACAAAAACCTTTGATGAATTTGTGGCACAGGTCAAACAAACACTTCAGGATACGTGGCAGACCGAGCAGTTTGATTTTCTGGTGAACAATGCGGGAATTGGAATCCATAAGCCGTTTGCCGAAACCACTGAGGACGATTTTGATCAATTGATGAACATCCAATTCAAGGGCGTTTTCTTTCTTACCCAAAAGCTGCTGCCCCTACTCAGGGACGGCGGACGGATTGTGAATCTTTCGTCGGGTCTTGCTCGTTTTACGCTGCCGGGCTACGCAGCTTATGCCAGCATGAAAGGCGCGATCGAGGTGCTGACCCGATATATGGCAAAAGAACTAGGACACAGGCAAATTGCCGTCAATGTTGTAGCTCCGGGCGCGATCGAAACCGATTTTGCGGGCGGTGCAGTCCGTGACAATCCAGAAATTAACAACTTCATCGCTTCGCAAACGGCTTTAGGTCGCGTCGGTGTTCCGGATGATATCGGGGGTGCAATTGCATCACTGCTCTCCGAAGACAATCGCTGGGTGAATGCCCAGAGAATTGAAGTCTCTGGTGGTCAGTCTATTTAATTCCAATCCATCTCAACACTCAGGAGAACCATCATGTTGAATGTAGAAAATAAAGTGATTGTTATTACTGGAGCCAGTAGCGGTATCGGTGAAGCCACCGCGAAACTGCTCGCCCAAAATGGTGCAAAAGTCGTTTTGAGGGCACGGCGAACAGACAAGCTAGAAAAGCTAGTCGAGGAGATTCACGCATCCGGTGGTACAGCAGAATGCAAAGCGGTCGATGTGACCGATCGCGACAATGTGAAAGCATTTGTTGAGTTTACCAAAGACAAATTTGGTCGCGTCGATGTCATCTTTAACAATGCAGGTGTGATGCCCCTATCTCCGATGAATGCCCTCAAAGTCGAGGAATGGGACAACATGATTAATGTGAATATCAGGGGCGTATTGAATGGTATTGCGGCGGGGCTACCGATTATGGAAGCGCAAGGCAGCGGGCAAATCATCAATACGGCGTCTATTGGTGCCCATGTGGTAGTACCCACTGCGGCAGTTTACTGTGCAACTAAGTATGCGGTTTGGGCAATTTCCGAAGGACTGCGGCAGGAATCACAAAATATTCGCGTCACTACCATATCTCCGGGTGTCGTTGCCACTGAACTTGGCTCTGATATCACCGATGAGTCATCCAAAGGTTTTTTGAAAGAACTTCGCAAAACTGCACTTGCCTCAGAGGCGATCGCGAGAGCCGTTTTATACGCTGTGTCCCAGCCGGACGATGTTGATGTTAATGAAGTGATTGTCCGCCCGATCCGCCAGATGATGTAAACACTGGATGACATCACTCTGTCTCATCGCTGACGTAGGGATTGGTTAACCTAAGCAGGTGGGGTGACCTACCTGCTTAGGTTAACCAATCCCGAGGCTGTCTCCAGAAAATCCTGCCATTTGATACGATATGCTACTTTTTCTGCTTCACTCAAAAACGTAGCTTCCAGAGTATTGAGATTTAACTGCCATAGTTCCTTCCAGGAAAAACCTTGAGTTGCTAGAGTCAAATATTCATTCACCAAATTAGTGTCGAACATTGGTGGATCATCAGAGTTAAGTGTGCAATAAAGTCCAGCATCAATCATCTGGCGAATGGGATGTGGATGAGAACGCGACACGACACCAAGACAATAGTTGCTTTGAGGCGAGACTTCAAGTGGCGTTTGTAAGATTCGGAGTTCTTCAACTAGAGCATCATCCTCCAAGCATCGAATTCCGTGACCGATTCGTTCAGCCTGTAAATTCTTCAATGCGCCCCAAATGCTCTTTGCGCCCTCTGTTTCACCCGCATGAGCAACGACTCGTAACCCCTGCCGTTTTGCCTCTGCAAACGTTTCGAGATAATCTTCTGGCGGGTATCCTGTCTCTAATCCTGCAAGACCCAAGGCGACAATGATTCCTTTTTCTTTGCCAAGCAAAGCACACTCCAAAGCTTGCTTTTGCAAATGCGGTTGATGGCGAGAGATACCTGCAATAAACTTGACGCGGCTGCCATACTTGGTTTCTCCCCTTACTGCTCCTGTTTCTAGCGCATGAATGAGTTCTTCATTGGAGAATTTATTCAGGTGGAGTGTTGTTCCAAAATGGACTTCGCTGTACCAAATATTTTGCTTTGATTGGTGCTTAAGGAATTGCTCAACAATCAACACATAATCCTCAGGTGTTTGGATACAGCGACTGGCAATGGTATAAACCTCAACAAAATGAGCTAAATCACGGAACTGATAGAACGACTTCCATTCCTCCAATGAAGTTACAGGTAGTTCTACTCGATTCTTTTGTGCCATCTGATAAACAATTTCAGCGTCAATCGCACCCACTAAATGAACGTGAATTTCCGCTTTTGGCATGGCTTGCAGGCGATCAGTTAAAATTGTTCTCATTGATTAGATAGCTCTTTTAAAGATGTGAAGCTTGTGTTCCAGTATGAAAGCTAACTCAAAATATTAGCTTCCTTAGCGTAACGTACAGCGAAACTGATTCTATAGAATCGCATTCTTTCTCCAACTCACCCAATGAGGTGAGAACGAACTTTCTCTATCTTTGGATAGATTCTTTGTCATTACTTTGTTTAGCAACTTGTCTTAAGAATGTGACAGTTCCGCAAGAATCAGATAGCGAAAAGATAAAGCATTTCCTAATCTAAAGGTGTCTGAAGGGGATCAATACGTGAATTAGGAGAAACGATGGCACCTTTGCTACACATTGATGCGAGTCCGCGTGGAGAGCGATCGCACTCTCGCCGCATGACTCGTGAGGTTGTCCAACAGTGGCAACAGCACCATCTCAATGATGCGATCGCCTATCGAGATGTGGGTCGCAATCGTCACAAAATCACTGAGCTAGTTGCTGCATAGGAGTAAATACTGAACTATGATAGGGATTGAATACCTGCATGTCCTGAAACTGCTTGCAGCCCTTGGCTGTGGGTTGATTGCGGGAGTGTTCTTCGCTTTCTCAACCTTTGTGATGAAGGCTTTAGCTCAACAACCAACCGCACAGGGAATCGCCGCCATGCAATCAATCAACATTACGGTGATTAATCCCTGGTTCATGACCGCATTTTTAGGTACGAGTGTTGTTTGTCTGATTTTAATGGTCTTTTCATTCCTTCGATGGCAACAACCCGGCACTGCTTTTTTGCTGACCAATGCTGTGCTTTATCTGATCGGTTGTTTTGGAGTGACAATTATGTTTAATGTTCCACTCAATGATGCCCTGGCTATTGCCAATCCCAACAGTCCAGAAGGTGCAAATCTCTGGGCTAGATACCTAACAAACTGGACGTTTTGGAATCATGTGCGGGCGATCGCTGCATTTATCGCAGCAGCCTTATTCACAATGGCACTCAATGCCCCATCAAAGCTGTAGAGTTTGATGAATTCACCGGAACATCCGGTTCTTTGGCGATTCTTGGTACATGGTAAGAGACATGATCGAAAATATAAAATCACCGCAAGAAGTGCTGGAGCTAGCCGGTAAGAACGGTTTGATCCTCCAGAAAAATTCACTTCAATTTAATGAGTCGGGTCTTGACTTTCAAGTCGTGCTAGCAACCGATATTGATGGAGAGCACTGGATTTTGCGTCTTCCTCGACGGGAGGATGTCTTGCCATCAGTCGATAAGGAAAAACGAACGTTAGAACTGATTGCTCCGCTTTTAAGTGTGGAAGTGCCACAGTGGACAGTTTGCACAAATGAATTGATTGCTTACCGGGCTTTAACCGGTGTGCCAATGGGTACAATTGATCCAGAAGCAAAAGCCTATGTGTGGGAAATTGAGCCAGCGAATGTACCTGATCAATTCCATCAATCGCTAGCTCAGGGGTTGGTTTCTCTACATCAAATCAGCATTGAGAGAGTACGTGCAGTTGGTTTTCCGGTTAAAACTGCCGAAGCCATAAGGGTTGAAATGAAGCAGAGAATGGATGCAGTTAAGAGCGAGTTTAGTGTTGGTCAGGCGTTATGGGAGCGGTGGCAAAACTGGCTTCATAATGATGAAATTTGGGTGCAAGAAACGGCATTAACCCACGGTGATTTACATGCAGGGCATATTCTGATTGATGGACAGGCACGAGTGACCGGATTCATCGATTGGACTGAGGCGTCTGTCGCGGATCCAGCAAAAGATTTTGTTGCCCATTACCGCACGTTTGGTCAAGATGCTCTCAATAAATTGATCTCGGCATATGCAGAGGCAGGAGGGCGCACGTGGTCAAGGATGGCAGAGCATGTGATTGAACTGAACGCTGCTTTTGCTATAGAACTTGCGGAATTTGCGCTAAAGTCGGGATTGGATGAGTACCGACAAATGGCTATGCAGTCGCTTTACTTGAGCGAATCAGAGTAATAGGTGTCTGAATACATATCCCACGATCGCTACAAATACTCAGCACCGAGCGTAGACCATGCCGATCTTTTAGAAGTCGATAATTATAGGGCGATTGCTCATTATCCTCAACTTTGGGAGCAGGAGTGGTGAAGATCAAACTCAACAGCGTGTTTGTTGATGACCAGGAAAAAGTTTTGAGGCTATGAACGCTTAAAGAAATTGGGTGTGGTTTTTTATGCCGAACCAACTCCAATGGGAGAGGTCACGATCGCTGTGTTGAATGACAATTGTGATAATTTGATCTGCTTGGCTGACCAAAGTGGCGGAGTGTAAAGCGTAGCAACTTCTGCCATTATTCATCCCATGCCATGAAAATTCTTGCGATCGGGGCAACAGGTTTTGTGGGTTCACGGGTCACTCGTCAATTAGTGGCGCAGGGACATCAAGTTGCCCTGTTTCACCGAGGCAGTACCACTGCCAGTGAATTAAATTCGATCATCCATTTCTACGGCACACGCAATCAGCTACCCAACTTCAAATCTCAATTTGAACAATTTGCTCCCGATGTTGTGCTCGATATCATCCCTTTTACAGAAGCACAAGTCCAGGATTTTGTTCAGGTGGTCGGCGGTTTCACTCAGCGTATTGTTGCCATTAGCAGTGGAGATGTTTACCGAAACTATGAAGGTTTACAGGGTCAAGGAAGCCATCCCCCTGATCCCGTTCCCCTAACGGAAGATGCACCCCTGCGGGAAACGCGATATCCCTATCGAGACTTTGAGGGGTTAGATTTCGAGTTTAAGCAGGATTACGACAAGATTCTGGTGGAACAGGTGCTAATGGAGCATCCAAAACTTCCTGCCACAATTCTCCGGTTGCCAGCGATGTATGGTTCTGGCGATCGCCAACATCGATTTCTGCCCTACCTTCAGCCAATGTTTGGTCAGCAACCCATTTTATTGGAAGAGGAACAAGCCCGTTGGCGCTTCTCTCATGGCTATGTGGAAAATATTGCAGCGGCGATCGCCCTAGCTGTCACAGACGCTCGCACTGCTGGACGCATCTACAACCTGGGTGAAGCCTCCACCCCAACCTTACTGGAGCGAATTCAGAGGTTAGGAAACTTGGTGAATTGGCATAGCGAGATAGTCACGCTTCCCAAAGACCAACTCCCCGCTCATTTGCAGATGAATTTACAGTGGCAGTATCACCTGGCGATCGATACAACTCGATTTCGAGAAGAGTTAGGCTATGTTGAACCCATACCTGAAAAGGAAGCATTGCAGCAAACGATTGCCTGGGAGCAAGACAACCTGACCACAACCAGCCCAGAGTAGTTAAATGATCACTTAGGAGAAGACAAAGTGATGGGATGACCAATCAAGGATGACTCTCGCAGGTTCTCATTTTCCAACGAATCAACCATGATGCGACGTTTTTCTTCCAGTTCCAACTTAGTCACGATCGGCATCATTTTGATTGCGATCGCCTTCATCGTTCTATTTTTTCTGCCATCGCTGGTTAACCTTCGTTTTAATCTATTAATCTCATCACTGGTTAATCAACGCGTTAGCATCATAACGGACAGTCCAGAGATCATTGCCTCAAGAAGAATCATTGCTGACAGCTATCTCCTTCAAAACGCTTATCTCTTCTTAACGGGTATTGTTTTGCTGACTGCCGGACTATTCAAACAAACAAACCGCTAGTGAAGAAATCATCCCTCCACAGATAGGTGTGAAGTAATCTATCAGAAATCCATGTCAAACCATGAAGAGTTTTACGACAATCCAGATGTAAGAGCAAAATACATTGCCCGTCGCACTCAACCTGACAATCCTAATGACACGCTTGAACGTCCGATTTTTTTAGACCTTGTAGGCAATCTCAACCAGCTTGACATTATTGATCTCGGCTGTGGAGATGCATCGTTTGGAAAAGCAGCACTCTCACAGGGGGCACGCTCTTACATTGGCATCGAAGCCTCTAGCGCAATGGTTAACCTTGCTTTAGCGACGCTAACTAACACATTAGGAAAAGTGCATCATGAGCGGGTAGAAACCTGGAAGGCACAGAGCGAACAGGCGGATCTGGTAGCTTCGCGGCTGGCTCTCCAATATGTTGAAAACCTCGAACCTGTGTTTCAAGAAGCTTATCAAGCCCTTCGTTCCGGTGGTCGCATGATTTTCTCGGTAGAGCATCCTGTGATTACCTCTAACTTTGCGAGTTTGGCAGAGGGTCATCGTACCACCTGGCTCGTGGACGATTACTTCAAACCTGGCATACGGGTGCATCAATGGCTCGGACATGAGGTAACAAAGTATCATCGCATGATAGAGGAGTACTTCGACCTGATCAGGATAGCTGGCTTTGAACTAGAACGTATCCGAGAATCGCGCCCTCAACCTCAAAATTTCTCAAGCCAGGAAGAATATGAGCGGCGTATGAGAATTCCTCTTTTCCTGTTTATTTCAGCACGTAAATCAAGTCCCTCTTCCTCCATCTGCGATAGAACATAAAGAGTACGTGACGAAATGATTGGTAGCAACTACAGAGTCAAGAATCTCCATGCCACTTCGCGTTTTTATTAGAAAGCCAGCCGAAGAAGATTGTCAAGCATTACTAGCCCTTCATCAAAGAAGTCAGGAGTTCCATTTCCCCTGGGCTTTTCCTCCACTCAATGAGCAGGAGTGCAAGAACTACATTAATCGTTGCCAAAATGAGGACTTTGAAGGCTTAATGATTTGCCGTTCAAATAGCGATGAGATTATTGGAGCCGTAAATTTGAGCCAAATCTTCTACCGAGCATTTCAGAATGCTTATCTTGGTTATTACGTTGACGTAAATTTTTCTGGTCAGGGATTGATGTCAGAAGGCGTGCGTTTAGCAATTGATTACGCTTTTTGTACACTCAGTTTGCATCGAGTTGAAGCCAATATTCAACCCCAAAATAAGGCATCCATTAATTTGGTAGAGCGACTCGGTTTCATAAAGGAGGGCTTCTCTCGAAGATACCTGAAAATCAACGGAGAATGGCGTGACCATGAACGCTGGGCTTTAACCGTTGAAGATTGGGTATAGGTATTCCAGAAGCCTGACTTCGTAGCAGGCGGACGAGAGACGTTAGTCAGTTTTCGAGGTTAATTGTTATTTATTTTTTCAGCAGGAGTCATCGAATCATGAGTGCAGTCACTCCACAAAATATCAACTCAACGTTTGTTGTGCTTGATGACGCAAACAATGCTATTCCGATCGCTGTCGGCGATCGCTTTTACGAAAAGCTAGGCCAGCAATTTGGAGACTTCAAGGGAAAGCGATTGATTTCCCACTACACCTTCGAGCAAGACTGGGATAGTTGGGAAAGACACTCTGCTGGAGAGGAATTTGTCTGTCTTTTATCTGGACAGATTGATTTCGTGTTGGAGCAAGACGAAGGGGAAGAAATCGTGTCTCTCAACACCCCCGGTCAGTACATTTTGGTGCCACGCGGAGTATGGCATACGGCAAAGGTTCATACTCCCAGTTCAGTGTTGTTTATTACGCCGGGTGAAGGAACTCAAAGTCGATCGCTTTCCTAAAACACAGCTATGGAGATTACCACCAAACGATTTCTTTTACGTGATTTTGTTCAGGAGGATGAGCCTGCATTCCTTGCCTATCACTCTGACCCTCGTTATGCCGAGTTCTGTTCGTCAGAGGAGGTATCCCCTGACTTTACTCATCAACTGCTTCAACGGTTCATGCAGTGGGCAACCAAAGTTCCGCGACGCAATTACCAGTTAGCGATTGTCGATCGCCGCAATCTGGAGTTAATTGGCTGTGGGGGATTGCGACAGGATGGCTATGCAGCTGGGCAAGCAGAACTGGGAATTGAGCTAGCGCCTCAGTACTGGGGGCGTTATGCTTATGCCATTGAAATCGGGAAAGCTCTGATTGATTTTGGGTTCCGCGATTTAGGATTAGAGGAAATTTTTGGTATTTCTGTGAGTGCTAACCTGAGAGTATCCCGACTAGCAGAACGGTATGGATTCCAGGCGATCAGTACGCAACCGAGTTCTGACTGGATGCGAGTGCGAGGCTGGAGCCAGATTAAGTGGCAACTTACAGGAGCAGCATGGGAACATTTATTTCCTTTGTAAACGTATTGCTAATTATGTTTTTACAAATAGAAAAATAATGATCTTAATGAGTTTCATTAGAGTTTATTTGAAGCTCAATCAGAAGTTCTCTGATGGAAAATAAAGTATTCATCTGTTGGTATTCAATAAGCTTGCCGATAGGGAAACAGGATATGTTGCCGCCGGAATTAATAATCCATGCGACACCCAACTGACCAAAGTTCGCCCAGCGATCGCATCAATAGCCTGAATGTTGATCCTGTGACCTCGGTATAGATTGGGTCAAAGTAGCAATTGTCGAAATCAATGTTCCCGGTGCAACGGGTTTGCTGATTTGACTCTGATAACCTGCTGCTAAGGTCTGATGCTCGTCGGTTTCACTGGCAGAAGTTGTGAGGGCGATCGCCCAAATTCCGCTTAACAAATCTGGATGTAACAATTGAATTTGCTGCATCAAACTGTACCCATCTTCGTCTGGCATCGTGACATCACTGATCAGCACATTAGGTTGAAGCTCAGATGATGTCAGTTCGGTTAAAGTCTGTAGTGCTTCCTGAATCGACGGGGTTGCGATGACTGTAGCCCCTGCCTGTCTGAGCGCCAGGGTCATCATTTCTAGCGATTCTGTTTCATGGTCCACCAGCAGAATTTTTAACCCCTCAAGTGTTTCATCCAGGCAAGGTTCCGGCAGCGGTTGCGGACTGTCCACAGCGCGATCGCCCAGCGGTTCTGGTGGCTTGGGATCGTTTTGCAAAAGCGGCAGGCGGACTGTAAAAATTGCGCCTTTCTCTGCCCCCATGCTGGCGGCTTCAATCGTCCCCCCGTGCAGTTCGACCAGATGACGAGCGATCGCTAGCCCCAGTCCCAAGCCGCCAAATCGGCGGGTGATGCTTCCATCGGCTTGACGAAAGTAATCGAAAATATAGAGCAAAAACTCCGGTTCGATTCCTTTTCCAGTATCGCTAACCTGAATCTGGGCAAAAGCCCCAACAGATTCGAGGGTAATTTCAACACGTCCTCCGACTGGGGTAAATTTGATGGCGTTGGCAAGTAAATTCCACGTCACTTGCTGAATTCGAGAGGGGTTACCTAACACTCGTCCAATGGTATGGTCGAGAGCGGTATGGAGTTGAATCGATTTGGCTTCAGCCGATAGACGAACCGTGGCGATCGCAGCTTCTACGGGTTCAACAACATTCACCGGACAGTAACTCAGGCTCAGTTTACCCTGCAAAATTTGTGACACATCTAGCAAATCTTCAACCAGTTGAGCTTGAAGCCGAGCATTGCGGTCAATACTCGACAAGGCTTGCTCTGTCCGAGCAGCATCAAATCTGTGATTTTTTAGCAGCTTGATCCAACCCAAAATTGGATTGAGCGGCGTTCGCAGTTCATGAGAGATGACCGACAAAAACTCGTCTTTGATTCGATTAGCCGCTTCTGCCTCCTGACGAGCCGCTCGCTCTAATTTCAGTAGCCGTTCACATTCCGACTCAATTTTTTTGCGTTCGGTCAGGTCAATGACAAAGAAAACACCGCCATCACTGCTGTCCTCAAAAGTCGCGCCCCCACAGAGAATGGGCACATGAGAACCATCCTTACAGATATACTCCTTCTCAAAAGGCGTACAGAAACCCTGTTCGGCAATTTCTTGAAGTGCTTTATTTACAACGGTTTCATGCTCATGGGGAGTGATCTCACGCCAACTCAAAGGTTGGCTGCGAAACTCCTCCTGGGTATAGCCTAACATCGTTAACAGGGCATCATTGGCAGACAAAATATCGCCTTTTAGATTCCAGAAGCCCAGCCCAATCATATTTGATTCCACCACTCGTCGGAAGCGAGCTTCACTCTGCCGCAGAGATTGTTCTGCTTGCTTCAGGTCAGTGATGTCACTGGTAATACCTAAAATGGTTGCAACTTCTCCATTGTCTGCAAATTCTGGAATCACTCGTGACAAATAGTAGCGAGTGCCATCCGGAGCCGGAAAATTAAATTCATAGGAGTCTGGCTGTCCGGTAGCAAACACCCGATTGAGTTTTGATTCCCAAAACTGATTCAATTCCAAAGGCATTCCCATCTCGGCATTGCTCTTGCCAATGAATACCTCCGGAGCCAGTCCCGTTGCTTTTGTGATGGCAGGATTAACATACAGATGGCGCAGGTTTCGATCAACCCGTGCAATTATATCAGGAGAATTTTCTGCGAGGGTTCTGAACTGCTGTTCTCGCTGTTGAAGTTCCTGCTCTACTCGTTTGCGATCGTCAATATCAGTGCTGGTTCCAATCCATTTAATCACCTGTCCCTGTTCATCTTTAATCGGCACCACTCGTCCCAAAAACCAGCGATAGCTGCCATCTGCCATGCGATACCGAAATTCATCCTCATTCGGCACCCCCTGTTCAAAAGCCCGTTGCCAGCGAGGATTCAGATAGGCAAGCTCCTCTGGGTGTAAGATTGGTTCCCATCCAGTTTGGTTAATCTGCTCTGGTGTTACCCCTAAGCCCCGTTGCCAGTGCTGATTGGCATATTTAATTTGCCCCTCTGCATTGAGCTGCCAGACCATTTGCGGCATCAATTCTGCCAGGGTGCGATAAAGCTGCTCTCGGTCAGCAAGGGCGATCTCGGCCTGCTTGCGCTCTGTCACATCTCTAGACGTAATGACGATGCCGTCTTCAAACCGAACGACCCGATGACGCAGCCATTGAGTTGCCACTCCTGGCATTCCCTCGGTAGAAAACTCTTCCTCTAGAGCGATGCCACTTTCAACCACCTGCTTGTATCGCTCAAAAAATCCAGCCGCTCGGTTGATGGGCAAGAGTTCACAAAGCCTTTGGTCAATGACTTCGGCACGGCGACGGGAAATCAAATTTGCACCCTGTTCGTTGAGATCCAGAAACTGAAAGTCAATCACCTCTCCTGCTGAATTTCGGACACTCTTGAGCAGGTAGACCGCATCCAAACTACCCTCAGCGATCGCCCGAAACCAGGGGTTGCCTTGCAATTGCTCAGGCTCATTCTGACTCTGATCTTGGGAGTGCCAGGAGCGCCCAGTTTCGCCATCTGCCCATGAATTACCCTCTGAAGAAACCGTCATTGCGGCAAGAGGAAAAATACCAATTGTAGGGATCAAGGCTGAGAACCAGCCCAAACCAGGATCTTGAGTGCAGCAGTTGAGAGTTATCTGTGCCCAAAGAAATTTTTCTGGGTCAGTAACCAGTAGCAGCATCAGTGTGAACAGTAATAGAGCAAGCACTGCAATGCCAGTCTGTTGCAGCCGGATGGAAGTAGAAGTAAACATGCGACTTTTACAGAGTTTGTATAGCAAGAAATGCAACATAACCCTAAAAGAAAATTTTAAGTTTCACATTGATCCCCGGAAAGAGCTTAGGCAGCAGTCCACTCCGCCTACTGGCGATCGCCGCTACCAGCCAGTGGGGGAAGTGAGCCGTGATCAATCTCGTGATCAATCTGTGGATAAAGGAGCCTGTTCCTACTCAGGAAAGAGGAGTTTGCGAGAAGAAGTCATTTTCTGGATAGAGGTTGAGTTCGATCAGGGCTGTTAGTCTAGTCGAAATAACTAACAGACTCCCTAACCGAACAGGTCTTTCAATCTGTGAGCATTCGATCTCAACAATTTCAAAACGGCTAATTTTGAGTAACGATTTTAACGAATCAGGAGAGAGCCAGCATGAGAGGTCATAAAGAACGGAGCGTTGAACCATTGCGTGAGGCAGATCATCCTGAGTATTTGAGAGGCTACCGGGATGGAGTGCGCGATCGCCGCTCAACAGTTCGCCCAGCCTCAGGAGATGGCATTTTAGGAGCGCTGCTGGCGATCGCCCTGATTGCGGGCATTGGATATTTTGGCTACAACTACGCAACCACGGGACGATTTTTGCCTCCGGGCATTGATATCAATCGCCCCTTACCGAGTTCAGAAACGTCCCAACCGTAAAACGGGTGATTTTTCTAGAGCAGAACTGTTTCATATTCAGTATTTCTCCGACTGGGAATGTTGCCAGTCAGAGGTTCATTTGTGAGGAGGCTAGTATGGGACTGGTAGAAATCCTAGAAGAATACTCCAGAGGTAGAAGGGATTCCACTGGAATTGATCTCAGTGAAGCCAGTTTGGTCGGTGTCAATCTTAGCGGTGCAATTCTCGACCACGCCGACCTGAACGGCGCAAACTTAAGTCACGCGAACCTCAGCCATACTCGGCTCCACCATGCCGATTTGAATGGGGCAAATCTGACCCATTCAAATTTGCAAGGAGCAGATCTGCAAGATGCCATTCTCGATGGAGCTATTTTGCAGGGAGCATTGCTGGATCAGGCCAATCTCAGCCATTCTGAGATGACAGTGGCAAACATGACCGAGGCTCACCTGAGTGAAGCCAACTTGAGCGACGCTAATCTGGCGGCTGCTAACCTGGAACAGGCAGATTTGAGTGGAGCGAACCTGGAAATTGCCGATCTGTCTCAGGCGAATCTGCAAGCAGCGGATCTAAATCAGGCAAATTTGAATGGCGCAAATTTGGAAGGAGCCAATACCGAAGGAACGCTTCTGAATGAGGAAACTTGAGATTAGAGGCAGGCGATCGCGGTAGTTCAATGGTAGGCGTTCACCTACAAGACGAAAGAGTGCGGCAATCTGTGACAGGTACAAAGTTCAAATATCCAATCGTGGTAGATTGCTTACGCCTAAATTACTCCACGGGGTATAGACCTTCTGCGAACTTGCGATCGTGATATCCCTTTGACCCTACTGTACGTGCCAAGGGGCTGCGTGGATCAGTTCCCGCTCTCAGACTATCAAGTACGTGCCGAAAATCATATCGCGGCTGCCAGCCAAGGGCATTCCTGGCTCGTTCGTTGACATAAACTCTTTCGATGCTAGAAAATAGCTTCCACCTTTGCTGTGCGTACACTTCCTCGTAGTCCGGGAACTTCCGTTTCACGACAAGCGAGGCGTTGACTTGCAAGTCAAACAGATCGTCTGGAGTAAAAGGAGTCGTTGCACTGATGATGTAGCGAGCGCAGCCGATTAGAGGAGCCTTCTCAAGGGCAAGGAGATGGGCACTCACGACATCTTCAATATCCACACGGCGATAGAGTAATTCATTTGCCTTAATGTTGCCATCTTCGTAAGCCTCGCGGGTCTCTTGATGATCATCTGCTTCTGGAAAGAAGCGCGAGGTTCGCAATACCAAGCATGGCAAACCCCGATTTCGGTAGAAGAGTTCGCATAGGTTTTCTGCTGCTGTCTTTGTCACACCATAAATGTTTTTAGGAATGGGAGCAACTTCTTCAGTAATCCATGCCGCAGGAGCACCCACAGGTGGAATGAGTGCATCGCCGAAAGTACTGGTAGTGCTGGTAAAGACAAACGATTTCACACCAGCCAATACTGCCTCTTCTAGCAGGTTGAGTGTACCTGTGATATTAGTGTCAACAAAGCTTTGCCGACTGTGAGTGGCGATATGGGGTTTATGCAGGGTTGCGGTGTGAAGGACTGCATCGATTCCTGCCATGCAACGTTTGACCCACTTTCGGTCAACGATCGAGCCAACGTGATGAGTGAAGTTTGAAGGTACAATGTCAACCCCAACCACCTCATGGCTGGTCGGTTGCAGTGTCCGCACTAATGCTTCGCCCAAATGACCACTACTCCCTGTCACTAAGATTTTCATAACAGTGAACTAGCCTAAACTTCGCAGTGCCAATTACCAAAGGTTCTTGCCATCGATAACCATGACAGGAGCCGCCGCTGCATCGAAGTTATCGAACAAACGCGCATTTGCACCGATCCGGCGAGTGCTTTTATCCCAGCTTCCATCGGGTTCAAATGCTGGGCTATCGGAGAATGTGGTGCATCCGCACTTAGGGCAGAAGTGATGCGCCACTAGTTTAGTATTCCAGTTATAGACCTCATCATCATCTGCTGGGGTTGTCAGTTTGAACTGACTAGGTGCGTAGTACGCCCATAACGCACCACGTTTAGAACAGAAGGAGCAAGTGCACCGAGTGAGTTTCGCTGGAATGTCGCCCTCTATTTGAAAGGCAGTCTTTCCACAGTGGCAGATTCCCGTGATTGTCATGTGTTCTATCCTATCTTTGCAAATTTACATAAGCAGTGTAACGACCAAGATAAACAGCGGTAAACAACCTTGGCAACTCCACCGCGATCGCTCTACCACGAGAAAAGTGTGATCACCTCTGCCCAACACGGTATCTTTGGAGTTGCGCTTTGCACTAATCGCTAATCCTCAACGCTAAGGTATTTTATCAAAAGTAAATCAAATTGAATCGCGAGTTGATCTAATCCATCACTTGGCTGGGAGATTAAATTCTCAATCGCCAGTAGACGTTACCTTTCAGTTAAGGTGAGGGTCATTTCTGTAGACCAGGCTGGATGATGTGATCAATGAGTCCATAAGCTTGCGCGTCCGTCGCTGACATAAACGTGCGGCGGCTACTATCTCCCGCAATTCGTTCGATGGGTTGTCCGGTCGCTTCGGCATACAGTTCGTAAAGCATGTGCCGTTGACGAAAGACTTCTCCTGCCGCTGCTTCGACGTCGGATGCTGTTCCCCCAGAAAACGAGGTTTCAGGCTGGGCAAGTCGAATCCGAGCATGAGGCTGTGCCGATCGGTATCCAGAAGTTCCAATCGCTAACAGCAATGATCCAATTCCATCAGCAGCACCCGTACACCGCGTATGAACGGGAGCACGTAAACTCCGTATCGTGTCATAAATTGCTAGTCCAGCCGCAACCGAACCTGCCTCGGTCTGAATATGAAGTTGAATTGTAGCGTCTGGATCCTCTCCCTCCAGACAGACCAGTTGAGCGATCAGTCCATTAGCAACCTCATGGGTGATGGGTTGTCGGAGGAATATAGTGCGCGATCGTAGCCAATGATCATCGAGATTCATTCCAGCATTTGAAGCATGATTGAACAAGTTCATTACAGTTCCTCCCTACCATTGAGCGGCTTGAATCGGTGTCACAGTCAGTTGCATCAGTTCTGCGATCGTAGCCAAAATTTGCTCAAATTTCAGATTTACCTCGACTGGAATGTTGGCTTGACATGCAACCATTTAGTTGCATAATAGGGATATGGATGTCGTGTTTAAAGCCCTCTCCGATCCCAGTCGGAGACAATTGCTCGATCAGTTGTACACCCACAACGGACAAACCCTAGGAGAACTTGGCGAACACCTTGCCATGTCGCGGCAGGCGGTCAGTAAACATCTTGCGGTGTTAGAGGCTGCCAATCTGGTCATCACCCTGTGGCAGGGACGAGAAAAACTGCACTATCTCAATCCCGCTCCGATTCAAGAGATCTACGATCGCTGGCTCAGCAAGTACGATCATCAACAACTTGATGCCTTGAGCCAACTCAAGCGTAACCTCGAACGACCCCCCCAGGAGACCGACCATGAGTAAACCGACCTTCCTCTATGTCACCTACATTGCCACGACGATTGAACAACTCTGGGATGCAATCACCAGTGACTCCTTCACCTGCTTGACTGACAAAACTCAGGAAAGCGAGAAAGGAAGCTAGGAGGGAAGT
>NZ_JBJPHS010000097.1:0-22633 GCF_052939495.1 Phormidesmis sp. 146-12
GGGATTTAGGGGGCGTTCCTGGATCTAAAAGCGAAGCGAAGCGTTCATCGAACTGCGTTAAATCAAGCTTGAGATCAGGTTTGCTTGGCGATCCAGTCTTGCAAGATGGGGTTGACCAGTTCGGGGGCTTCGTCTTGCGGACAGTGACCGACTCCAGGTAGCGGAATGAATTGCTCGACCTGCGGATAGTTTGCGAATTCTTTGCCCAAAGCGATCGGCTCCCAAGGATCTTTTTCTCCCCAGAGAATGATGGTCGGACAGGGCAGTTTTGGGAATAAATCTTCGGGCAACGGCCCCTGAGAATAGCCCGTGAATGCGACAAAAACGGCGGCGGCTCCCTCGTCTTTGGCTGCGCCCATCAAGAGGTCGATTAGCTCATCGGTGACGGCTTCCGATCGCGCATAGGCCTTGAGCAAAATCTGACGAACGGTTTTGGGTTGAGCCAACTGGTTGAAAAATAAATCTCCGACCCACTTTTGCTTAAGAATTTTCTGCAACACAGGTGCCCCTACTCGCTTGATCCAGGGCTGTCCGACTCGTTTGCGATCGTGCAATAGCCGTAGAGAACAATTGATCAACGCCAACCCTCGCGCGATATCGGGATGATCAACCGCCGCCTGCATCACCACAATACAGCCGATCGAGTTGCCAATCAAAAACGCCGATTCGCCCACCACTTCGCGACAAAAATCGGCAATCTGATCCGACCAGGTTTCAAACGTGTACTCGACTTGCTCGATCGGAATGGGTTTCGCTGATCGCCCAAATCCGATTAAATCGATCGCATAGACGCGACAAGTTTTGGCTAATTCGGGAATATTTTTGCGCCAGTGATAGAACGATGCCCCAAATCCATGAATCAACACAACGGCTGGCCCTTCTGTCCCCTGGGTTTGATAGGCAATCTGGAATCCTTTCCACGTCCAGGTTTTGTAATCTGTGGCAGGGGGCGAAGTCAGCATAACAGCAACCGATAAGTGAACCTATCTTTAAGATTACAGAATTATGAAGTTTTGTGTTGAAACAGATTCTTAACATTTTGCGGTTTCCAGCGATCGAACTTGCCGATACACTAATAAGCTAGAATCCCAATTCCTGAATAGCACTATGGACACGATCGGCACTCAGATTGGCAGCTATGCCCCAGACTTTGAGATTCCTGGAACAGATGGGACGGTTCATCATCTCGCTCGCTATCTAGAAGACTATCGGGCGGTTGCGGTCGTCTTTATGTGCAATCACTGTCCTTATGTAAAGATGTATCTCGATCGTCTCAAACAGATTCAACAGGACTATCGGGCGCAGGGCTTTACGATCGTTGGCATCAATCCCAACGACGCGGATCAATATCCTGAAGACAGCTTTGACAAGATGAAAACTTTTGTCAGAGACCAGGAGATCAATTTTCCTTATCTGCGCGATGTGACTCAAGAAGTGGCTCACACCTTTGGCGCAACCAAAACGCCTCATGTGTTTTTGCTCAATCAGCAGGGCGTTCTCTGCTACAACGGCGCGATCGATGACCGTCCCGAATCAGCCCAATCCGTCCAGCAGGAATATTTGAGAGCCGCGATCACCAAAATCTTGAACGGCGAAGCGATCGTTCCCACATCGACGGAGCCGATCGGGTGTTCGGTGAAATGGCGCGGGCGGTAGGTGAAGGATCTTCATGCAACGTCTGCTAATGCTGGAGAAGCCGATCCTCGCCATTTTTATTTAATGCCTCTAACTAAATTGATAATGGCATTAACTAAGTCTTCTGGCTCGACAGGCTTGGTGAGATGTTGTTGAAACCCGGCTTGCAGCGATCGTTCCTCATAAGTGATGCTTGCGTAGGCAGTGAGCGCGATCGCCGGAATTTGTCCCTCTGGTCGGGTTCTCATCTGCTGCACTAACTCGTAGCCATTGCCCCCTGGCATCGCAATGTCGCTCACCAAAATGTCGGGTCTGAATTTAGACAAGCACTCCAGCGCTGAAACCCCCGATGTTGCAGACTGTACTTCGGCTCCAGACTCTTCTAAAACAAAAGTAATTAAATCCAGCATGTCTGGCTCATCATCGACGATGAGAATGCGAACCCCCGCCAATGAAGTGTCAGCAGGTCGATCGTTTGGCGATTTCTGCGCTGAGTCTTCAAGCTTTGGAAGCTGTACCGTAAACGTCGATCCCTGTCCGATACCGGGACTTTCTACGGTGATAGTGCCTGAATGGAGATCGACCAGGTGTTTGACGATCGCCAATCCCAGCCCCAATCCATCTTTTGACCCTGCATTTTGCTGACCCTGCTGAAATCGCTCAAAGATCAACGGCAAAAACTCAGGCGCAATCCCCTTTCCGGTGTCGTGAATGCGAATCTGTACGCGAGACTCAACTTGCTCTAAGCCAACGGTGACTCGTCCCGCGTGGGGCGTAAATTTGATCGCGTTAGTTAACAGGTTGACGATGATTTGCTGAAGCCGATTTGCGTCACCAGAGACTTGAGCCGTGGGCACCTTTTGGAGTTTTAGCTCGATCGCTTTGGCGGCGGCTGACGGACGCACAATATCGATCGCGGCTTCCATGACTTCGGCGAGATCTACAGGAGCCAAATTGATCTGCAATGTGCCCCTGACCATGCGGGAGATGTCGAGCAAATCTTCGATCAGGCGGATCTGCGTTTGGGTGTTGCGCGAGATGGTTTCCAGAGCCTTTGTGGTGGTTGCGGGATCAAAGGTGCGAGTTTGCAACAGGTTGGCCCAGCCCATAATCGAGTTGAGGGGCGATCGCAGTTCGTGAGCGATAATCGCGACAAATTCATCTTTACTGCGGTTGGCGGCTTCGGCTTCTTCGCGGGCGGTTTGGGCCTCGGTGAGCAAGCGATCGCGGTCTGCTTCGATCCGAATGCGATCGCTAATATCGGTAGAAATTCCGCAGATAGCATAGGTCACGCCTGCTTGATCCAACAGCGGAAACTTGACAGCTACGTAGGTATGAATGCCATCGTCTAGCGGAACTTTTTCTTCTAAAGTCAAAGCCGTCCCCGACTCTAGAACTTGTTGATCATTGAGCCGCAACGCATCTGCAACTTCTTGAGAAAACAGGTCATAGTCAGTTTTGCCGCAGGCCCACTCGTTAGTGACGTGAAACAGTCGCTCACACTCGTGATTTATCAGCAAGTAACGCCCCTGCAAATCTTTGATAAAAATGGCAGCATTAGAGTTGTCAATCAGGGCTTGCAGGCGTTGTTCACTTTCTCTTAGTGCGGCTTCTACTTGTTTGCGATCGGTGACATCTCGACAGGTAATCACCCCGCCTGTGATGTTTTGATTTGCGTCTACTACCGGAAACCCACTGATACTAATCCAGCGTCCTTCTAAAGCGGGATCACGACGGACAAACACTTCGACATCTGTGGCATGTTCTCCTTGCATCGCCCGATATAAGGGAAGCTGTCGATCGGGAAAAAGGGTTTGTTGATCGGGTAAAAAGAGTCCGTAGGTGCGTGACCATTCATCAGACGATCGCTCATTGGTGAGTCGCCCAAAAATCCGTTCGGCTGCCTGGTTAAACAACACAAACTCGCCGCGGGGATTGGCCAAAATCAAGCCGTCTCCGATGCTTTCAATGATCAGTTGTAGCAGGTTAGTTTGTTCTTGCAGCGCGGCTTCGGCTTGCCTGCGTTCGGCTTCAAGCTGTACCCTTTCGCTGATGTCGCTCCAATAGACAGCAACGCCTTCGGGTGAAGGATAGGCGCTGACTTCGATGTGCAGACCCAATGAGGGCGCAAACCCGTCGAATTTGACCGGAATCTGCTCCGCAAACGCACGATGAAGCTCTCGATAAGTCGGCGAATTAGTTTCTACCTCGGCGGGAAATAGCTCCCAAATCGATCGCCCCAGCAGATCGGCTCTTGGTCGTCCTAAAAATTGCTCGGCGGCGTGATTGACATAGGTGTAGCACCAGTCAGAATCCAGGGCGATGAAGGCATCCGTAATGCTTTCTAAAATGCTACTGATCCGTTGATTTGCGGCTTGTAGGGCGAGTTCGGCTTGTTTGCGATCGGTGATCACTTCTGAGAAGATAATAATGCCGCCAATTTCATTGGTATCTGTCCGCCACGGGTGAATTTCCCAGCGCACCCAGTCTACTGATCCATCCGCACGAGGAAACGCATCTTCTTCACAGGTTTCGACCGCTCCCGCGAGACAGCGCTGATGAATGGCTTTCCAGCGATCGGGCAATTCAGGAAAAACCTCGTAGTGCGATCGTCCGATCAGATCTTGACCTGTTAATCCATAGCTCGTAAGCCAACGATCGCTGACCACGATGTAATGCATCTCGCGATCGAACATGGCCACCCCAGCAGGGGCGTGTTTCACAAATAGCCGCAGTTGTGTTTCTTGTTGCCGTAGGTGATCTTCTGACTGTTGCCGTTCCGATTCTCGACGTTTTGCGTCTGTGATATCCATAAAGGCTGCCACACATCCGCGCACGGCTCCCTGTTCATCAAACAAAGGCACCGCATTCACCCACCAGTCAAAGGTTGCTCCGTCCGATCGCACTAGTTGAATCTCAACATCTTGCACGGCTTTTCCTTGAGCGGTTGCCTGCTGCATCGGCAAGTCTTGGGGGGGAATTTCTTCACGATTGCGGAGTTGTCTAAAGGGCAGCGTTTCGGCTTGTTCTCCACTGGCAGAGACGTTGGCATCCGAGGGCACCGAGAGCATCGATTGAGCAAACTGATTGGCGCGAATCACTTTACAGGTTGGGTCGTCTGCGATCGTAATGCCCACCGGAACCGCATCCAGAATCGTTTGCAGTTCATCAACTCGTCGGTTGAGTTCTCGGTTGAGCCGTTGAATTTCTATCTCTGAAGCCTTGCGATCGGTAATATCCCGAAAGTAAACTCCTAAGCCGTCTGTGTGAGGATAAGCATGAACTTCAAACCAGTTGCTAGTTGACTCATAACAAACTTCAAGCGTCACGGCAACCTGCTCACTGACTGCTCGTTGATATTCCTGCTCAATTGCTTGACCCACTAGCGAAGGAAAAACTTCCCAATGCGATTTGCCCAGAAATGCTTCCGGTTCTAGACCCGCCAGTTGCAAAATTACTTGCGCGGCGGCTCGATTTGCATAGGTAATTCGCCAGCCGCGATCGAGGGTCACATACGCATCGGTCATACTTTCCCAGATGGTTGTGATCCGTTGGTTGGTTTCCCGCAGTGCTAATTCGGCTTGTTTGCGTTCCGTGACATCTCGCCAAGAAGCTACAAAGCCATCTCCTAATTTGCTAACGTGCAGATCATAGGCTCTTGTCAAAAGCTGTGCTCCAAACAGGTCGGAGTAGATCAAGTCCTCTCGAATCAGGGGGTCTCCGGTCTCGACGACTCGGCAATATGCCTCAAACAGCCCCACGTCACGATGAGAAGGAAAGGCTTCACACAACTCTCTACCGATGTCAGCGATCGTCATTCGATTGCTCTCTAGGGCGGCTGTATTTAAGTAATCAATCCGAAAATCAACAATCTGTCCCGACTCGTCTCGAACCGATGAGTAGATGCCAAAGCAGTCCAGCATATTCTCGATCGACACCCGAAAGCGATCTTGGCTTTGTTGAAGTTGATGTTTTAATCCAGCGTTTTCGATCGCGCTGCGGATCGTTAGCTGCAACAGTTCGGGGGTGAGGCGGCGTTTGGTCAAATAATCTTCTGCGCCCAGTTTTATCGCTCTGACTGCGAGGCTTTCGTCACCTTCTCCTGACACCATGACGACGGGGGGATGATTGCTACTTTGAGCATTGAGCGCCTCCAAAAACGCCAACCCACTCTGATCGGGCAGCGAATAATCGAGCAAAATGGCATCGATCGCCTGGGTTCGGCAGAGTTCTAAGCCTGCGATCGCGTTCTCTGCTTCCAAAAAGCGATAGACGCAGCTTGAATCTGCGAGCAGACAGCGCCGATATTGCGCTCGGTCTGGGGCAACGTCATCAACAAGCAAGAGGGTATGAACTGGCAGAGTCATAAAAACCTGATGAGCAGTGGGGCTAGGTTGGTGTGATTTTGAGTAGATGTGGTTTTGAGTAGATGCTTAAGTCAATACACCTCCTGCATGAATAGAATTTTGATGTCACCTGCTCTTAGGTCTTGCTCCGTTTGGGTCGGCTTGTGCCCCCTAAATCCCCCATTCTGGGGGACTTTGAAACCGCAAGTCTTGGCTCAAAGTCCCTCACTTGTGGGGGATTTAGGGGGCGTTTCCGGATTCGCGCAGGAAGTCTAATGAAATGTAAATGAGATTTGAGTGTTTTTAGACGTGGTGTACATGATCGACCCACAAAGCAAGTTCAAGGCGATCGGACTCAAGACCTGCGATCGCTTCAGAGGACAATGACTCTATCTCTAGAGGTTGCCAGCCCTTAGTCGGACTCACCGCAAACAGCATTCCGCCCTCTTTGAGCGCCAATAAGACTTGTCTCGCCGTTTCTCTCGTCACGCTGGCATCTTGAGCAATATTTCCGACAGCGATTGGCTGAGTCGGATTACAACAATCGAGAATGTTGAGCGCCAGTTGGTAGGGTTGGTCAAGGTAGGGGCGCACTCGCGCTTGTAGTGCTTGTGGCAGATAGCGACGAAACCAAAGGAGAAATGGAGTCGCTGATTTGATCTTGTTGGTGCTGATTTTATTCATGCGCTCAAGCTCCTAAAAGGGACATGGCTCGATTGTCAGTTAGTTTTGACAAAGGGGACTGCGTGAGTTTCAGTTCACGATCGTTCATTGAATCACGACTATTCATTTTCTCCCCAAAGGATAGAATGCATCCCCGTAGGATGAGAATACCTCTTTAGGCAGACTGCTGCATCTTTTATTTACAAATTAATCAAGCAATAGATTTCGTTAATTTCTCCATAATCGAAGTATTTACGTTTCGTGGGGGTGGGTTGGGTTAGTGGTGCGTTTTGCATGGCTTAACACACCCTACGGATCGATGATTTTGTCCAAACCATTCATTAACAGTCGGGAACGGAAACTCTTAATGTCGTATCTACTACTGATAGATAGCCATACTTTAGCTCTGATATGCCTTATTTATTGCGGTTTAACTGTCTACTTACTTTATTTGTCTTGGTTGGTGTTCAGAATGCTACTTTGATGAGCGATCGCGGGGTTGCTCAGTCGGTTCCTCCTTTGGTTTGCGCTCCCGATCAATCGGTAGAAAGTCGAATATTGACACCATCAGAGCAGGCCCGCACCGCATTAGATAGTAGAGATAGCAAAATAACTTTTGAGAAACTACAAGAAGCCTTGTCGATCGCGCTGCAAGTCGAGCCAACGTTGATTCACCCCGATCTAGTTTCGCAATGGCTTTTGAATGATGGTAGCAGCTCGACTCCTCGATTTGAGCGATTGATCAAACTAGCGGACAACTCACAATCAACGCAACTGCGATCGACCTTAGATCAGCTATTCCAAATTACTCAACGACTCTTTCCGACTCATAGTTTGATCAAAACTCGCGCACTGGCAGCGATCGCTCGTCACTACACCACGCTAGGTCAGCCCCAAACCGCCATCAGTGCCCTCAATCAAGCCCGTGAAGCCGCCCCATTTATTCAAGGAGCAACCTTCAAGGCAAAGGGCTTACTCGACGTTGCGGAGGGATCTGTAATGCTCTCTCAACCTCAAGCGGCACAGTCCATTCTTGAGCAAGTAGAAAAAACAATTCAACAAATACCTGCTGCACAGTCCACTCGACTAGAACTTTTGCAACAGTTAGCTGCGATCTATGCTCAGTCAGGAAACTACGCCAAAGCAAAAGATGTTGCTGCAACCTTGCCCAAAAACTCAGAAAGTCAAGCGATCGCACTGCGCGAAATTGCCAATGCCTACAGCAACGCCCAACAACTCAACAATGCAGAACAACTGATTGCCACCATTACGAACCCGGCTCAGAAAACAATGGCACTCGGACAGCTTGCAGTTGGTTATGGCACAAAGCAACCAGACAAAGCCACGCAGCGGTTTCGGCAAGCACTGCAAGTCGCCAAATCTCTCACGGCTAAGGGTGAGGCATCGCTGCGAGAACTGGTCATACGAGAATTGGTGACAGACTATCTCACAGTCGGGCGACGCGACGAGGCCAAACAGCTTGCACAAACCGATTTGACCTTCTTTCAGCCAGAAGCCTTTAAAGCAATCATGGCGGCTGATATTCAGGCAAAACGGCCCGATCGAGCCACGCAACTTCTGAGCCAACAGTTGAGCCAGATTCAAAATAAGAAAGATGATTGGCAAAGAGCAGAACTAGCCGATCTCATCAGAACTGCCACAGAAGCTCAGTTGTTTGATTGGATCTTACGAGAATGGGCGCGCATTTCTACGATCGACTATGGTCTACAAGATGAACAGATCCAAAAAATTGTCGAAGCCTATGCTCAAAGCGGACAACACACCCAAGCCTTGAACTGGGTCGAGCAGTTGCCGATCGCCAATCGTTCTTTGTTGCGGGTTAAGTTGCGCGCTACGATCGCGCTCATTGCTCATCAGTCTGGACAAACCGCCTGGGCAAAAACCCTCCTTCAGCAAACTCAACAACAAATTGAGCCTCTCGCAAAAGCTGCTAGTGAACGAATTAAACGAGAAGGCGGCGATGTCTCTGAACCGATCGACCTCAAATACATTGGTGTGGGAGCGATCGCGCTGACGTATGCTCAAATGGGAGAAACTGAGACATCGCGCCAACTGCTTGAGCAAGTCGTTCAACTCAATGCCAGCGCAGGTGATACAGGCATAGGGGGACGCATTGACAATCCGTTTACATTGTTTTTGAATGCAAAGCAGGCGATCGGGGCACTCCAACTCGCTCAGGGCACTCAAAATCCCGATGGTCGAGAATATCGCCTACAGTCTGCTGCAACTCTATTGCTCAACCAAAATCGCTTTGATCTAGCCATTCCGATTGTTGATCAACTTACACCAGAAAGGCGCAAAACTCAGCTACTCCTTGCGATCGCACAGCGCTATGTTGAACTTCGTCAATCTGATCAAGCACTGCCAATTTTGGATCAGGCTTTTAAGGTAGCGCAAACGATTCCAGGGGATGAGTCACAAGTTGATCGCCTGGGGGCAGAAGGTGGAACAATCATCGACATGACCGACGATCGCGGGAGTTTGTTGGAAGCGATCGCTGTAGAGTATGCCCGACTAAAGCAACCTGTCCAGGCGCAAAAAGTGGCTAACACACTACAGGACAAGAACAATCGTGAACAAGCGCTACAGCTAATTCAGTGTGCAGCAAGAGCGTGATCTTTGAGTGTGAATTCGATCGATCTCGACATCAAGCGAACTTCTGGACGGCGATTCGCAAGAGCCTTCCTGCGTGAATACCTGTCGATTAATGTTAACGTCAGTTCGACGAATGCTTCCCGCTCTTCGAGATAGCCGCAAGGGGTCGCAGATCCAGAAATGCCCCCTAAATCCCCCACAAGTGAGGGACTTTGAACTAGAATTCTTCTCTAGCCGTGAACAACGAAGCGACAAACTCTCATCGAATTTACGTCAATGTTAGCTTCGCAAGAACCTTCGGAGGGCATCTATGATTGTTGCAGGAAGACTATTAGGCGGCTAACTACAACTCGCTCCGACAAGGACTGATTGACGGGAGCATCCCAATTGTGTAGCACAGTCTTTCTGCCCTCACCCTGACCCTCTCCCCCAGGAGAGGAAACAAGAGATCTGACTCACCTTCTCCCCAGGGAGAAGAAGGGCCTACCGTGTACACACAAGTCGTTGTCGCTTCGTTTCAGGCGGCTTCAGCCCCCTAAATCCCCCAGACTGGGGGACTTTGACAAAGGAAAGATTTCCAAAGTTCAAAGCCAGGACGACGGCTCAAAGTCCCCCATTTTTGGGGGATTTAGGGGGCGAAGGCTCTCAGCAATAACAGATCGATCGACGTGTGCGTACACGGCAGGGCTGGCAAAGCTCTCGCCCCACTTCGTGAGGAGGGCAATCCGAGATTTTACACAATTGGGATGCTCCCTGATTGACCGACAACACTGCAATGAAGGCGGATCAGTCAATCAGTCAGCAACGTCTTATTTTTGACGCTGGCGAACTAGCACTCGCATCACGGCTCCCGGAATCGGCGCAGGTAACAAGGGACTCCAATCAGTCGCCTGGGCAAAGTGTCGAGCGTGGAGGTTTTGCACGGTTTCATTGACACCCTCGACGGAACCAATCACCAAAACCCGCAGCGCTTCAAACTCGTTTGATTGAGGAATCAACGTTTTGGGCAACAGATCTTGTAGTGGAGTGGGAATCGCATCGTGAGAAGGAGATGTGAATGGGGTGACGAATGCTAGATGACGGTCTTCAATCGATTCGAGAATAGACCACAGTAAATTGCACAGCCGAAAGCCAGCGCTCAAAAACGCTTTTTCCATGATCAAATAACTCCAAAATGAGTTTCAGGGTTGTTTGAACGCCCAAAAACTAGTCGCCCCGACAATCAGCGCAAGTCAGAGCGACCGATGGAGTGGTAAGATCCTCCATTAGCCCTCTTGACTGGGAAGATCAGTCTTGTGGGTTAGCCGTCCTCGGTTGCTGTGAACAGCCTTGGGCGGCGACGAACTAGATTTTGGGTGTTCGGGGCTATTTTATCAAACAGCCTTAAGTTGAGAGAATATCGGGGATTGGGCGGCGCGTCAAGTAGTTTGACAAAAGTTTAGTGGTGATGGTTGGTCAAAAGTTTAGTTGTAATGCTCGGTTACCACGGACTTCCGATCAGGGTGAAGGCAGACCAGTAGTAGGGGTGAGACAGCCGATCGCTGACGATCGAGAGATCTGTAGGCAGGGGCGATCGTCCACCTGACCAGATTAAATCACCCGACTGTAACCGGACTGTTCCTTTAAGCATTGCGATTTGCGCTCTCCGCAGTCCTTCGGCTTTGATTGGGGCTTGCTGCAATTGTTGATAAAATTCTGCCATGAGTCCAGAAGTGCCTTCGTCGCTAACATTCCACAAGCTTGCTAACGCAGATTTTACGCCTGCCTGCACCGCAAATCCGGCAAATCCTAGTTCGGCATCTCGGCTCCCGACCGCCATTCGACAAGCACTGAGAACTAACAATTCGACAGGGGGTGTGTTCCAACCGAGTTGTCTAATTTGATCGAGGCGCAGTTTGGTATCGCTGAGTTGAATGTAAGAGTTGCCGATCGCCCCTGGTAAAAATTCCCCATGAGTCGATAAGTGAATGATGCCAAATGGTTGTTGTTCACGTTTGACTTTGAGATTGTTGAGCGTGAAGCTTTCGTTGAGCAAAGTATCGCCAAACCACAGTTTTTGGATAGTTGATAGCTCGATCGCAACAGACGGTAAAGGATTTTGATCTTGAAACTCAGAGGCTCCTGCCGCAAGGACTTCAGCATTTTTTAAGCGCACAAACCGAGTGTCTGTCAAACTAAGACTAGGCATAATGCCAACACTGTAGTTCTCAATGATGAAACTTTGACCATCGTGAAGGGCGGCGATCGGCATTAGTCGCAATCCAGAATCTACAATAAACGCCAAATTTTGAATGCCATTAGCTTTAAGCTCAGACTCAATCGGAGCAATCATCCATTGATAAAGCTGTTGGGCTGAAGTCAAGTAACTACGAGTGCGCGTCTTACTCGGATCAGAGACCTCGTTGCGAAATTGTTGGGCGGTTTTGAGAACGAGCGATCGAGTAGCGGCTGAAATGCGTTTGCGAATGGGTGGTTTTGTTGCAGTAACTAGCAGGATTTCTAGTCGATCGCTCTCTGGTTGACCTAAGTCTACTCCTGGCGTTTCTGGGCTAAAGGTCAGGTAAAGTAGCGCTGGTTTGACTCCTGTCTCTGACTGAACTTGCAGCAAGTTGTTTTGAGCTTCTGGTAGCGTAACAGTGGGGGGAGCCGTGGGAAGTGTCAGGTAGTTGGTGAATTCGTTGGTGATGGCAGCTTCTAGCGGAGCCAAAGTGGAGTCAATCAAAAGGGACGGCGGAGCAGCATTGGGCAACTCCGTAACACCAGGAGTCCGTTGCTGAATCTCAGGCACACCGGAAATGTTAGATTGAATCGTTGAATTAGGCGCGATTGGATTCACTACCAGATTCGCACTAGGATTTACGATTGGAGTCACCACCGGATTCACGACTGGATTCACAATTGAATTAGACACTGCGGCAGTCACAATTTGAATGTCAGCAGGAGGATCGCCTAACCTGAATAAACCTGTCACCGATCGCAAGGGTAATTGAGTCTCATTTCCCGTTGTAATAGCGCCCACTGTGCCATTCGTTGTAGCATCTCCAATCATAAAAGGAGTGTTTGGTGAACTACGATTAGCCCGAATCGAAATAGCTCCGCCGCGAAGACCTCCAGCCGTCGAGATACTAGAATCGATGCCATTGCGATCGCGAAAGGCTCCCAACGCCCGGAAAAAGCTGTCTGTGATAATGTCCACCTTGCCGCCGATGGCTGCCCCTTGAGCATTGATCGACTGCACAACAATATCCACTGCTGGATCGAGGAGAACGTTACCTCCATTTCCAACCGTAGAACTAGCGTTCAAACTGCCTGTGGTGATGCGATCGCGAGCAACGAGTGCGATGTCTCCTCCATTACCAACTGTGCTACTAGAATTGATATCGCCAGCATTAATAGAGTTAGCTTGCAGGTTGATGCTTCCAGTTCCAACAATGTTGAAGCCTTGACCATCAATTGCTCCCAGTGTTCTGATCGTGACAGGTGAAGTAAAGGTAAGGTTATTGGCAAACGTGATTGAACCATTGCTTGTAGTTCCTCCGATCGTCACTGATCGAAATCCAGGAACAAGGGCTTGCAGAAAGCTTTGGGAGAGAAATTGAGCTTCTGAATTGTTGCCAAGCTGAATGTTGAGTGTTGGGGTGAGGGGTTGTATGAAAAGATTGCCTGTGCCGGAGAGTGAGAGTGGCGACAAGCGATCGGCGGTCAGATTAATGTTTCCTGCTTCTGAAGTGATTGTTCCAGTCCCTCGTGAATCTGAGAGGGTTGCAATTCCAGAATTGCCTGTGCCCGTCAGATTGATTGTTCCGCCTGCTGAATTGACAGCACTATACAAGCTAATGCCACTCCCATCTGTTCCATTCGTGGTGCCGTTGACTGTGATGGTGCCGCCTCCCGAATTAATCGGGGCAAAGCTAATCACGCCTTCTGCTTGTTGGCTCGTGCCTGTGAGGGTGATATTGCCACCTTGCGAGGTCACTGAGTTGCTGATTGTGATTCCTACACCCCCAACTCCTTGAAACCCAGCCGACGCACCCAGGGTAATGTTACCGCCCCCAGAGCTAATCGGAGCAAAACTAGCGATTCCTGTGCCATCTGAATTCGTTGCTGTGAAGGTAATGTTGCCGCCCTGAGATGAGATTAAGTTTGAGACTCTGATAGTAGAAAGCGCTTCCAGCCCAGTGGACGTACCCGTGAAGGTGATGTTGCCGCCGCCAGAATTGATGGGCTGAGAAACTACGATCGCCGAGGGCACCCCATTGCTCGAACCATTGACTGTAATATTGCCGCCTGCGGTCGCGATCGGTTGACTAATTGCAATTCTGCCATCCCCGATACCATTACTGTCGCCATTCAAAATTAAGCTCAGTCGATTGCTCGTTGAAGTAATACTGCTATTAAGCGTAATGTCTCTGACGGCATCTAATCGTAGGGTTGCATCTGTTCCAGCCGTTTTGCTAATCGGTGAGTTTACTAGAATATCTCCAGCATCATTTCCAGCAGTATTCGTTGTAATCGCGACAGAAGTTCCTGCGTTTAAGGCAGTGTTAATATTTGCGACATCAATTTGATTTGGGCCGAGTGGCATTCCTCCGATTGGAGCGGTAATGGTGATGTTTACGGGGTCAATCAGCCAAGTGCCACCCAATCCATTCACCGCGCTGGCATCGGGCGTACTGGTGAGGTTGAGAGTTTGGCGGCCAGAGGTTTCAATTAAGCCACCGTTACCCGAAATCGAGCCGCCTCTCGCTGTGAAAATACCGTCTAAATTGGTGGTCTGATTTGCCCAGGCGATGATGGTTCCCCCGTTGCCTTGAGTCATGCCATCTGCTCGAATGATAGAGTTGCGATCGACCCAGGTTTCTAACGCAGGCACCGTCCCTTTGCCCTGATAGTCGCCTCCAATCCGAACAGTCCCGCCACCCTTGATCCCAGAAGCGTCGAGGTTAGCAGAAATGAGCGCCACTCGATCGCCCAACACATTGACCGTTCCTCCTGTTTGCCCTGTGACGTTTAGCGTTCCCGATGCGATCGCCGTTCCCGAATTAGCTGGAATCCGCAAGCCTGAACCCGTTAGCTGAATCGTGCCGTCAGAATGGGTCGTGACTCCGGTGGCATTGATGACCCGATCGCCCGTCAAAAGTTGAGGCAAGGTCGCAGACGCGATCGGCTGAAATTCTAAGCTTAGTAAGCTGCCCTGTTGGGTGAGGCGAACGAGATTAGAGTGGGGGACGGCAGCGATCGTAATCTGTCCTTCTGGAGCGGTGAGCGTTCCCAGATTGAGAACAGTGCCACCGAGAAAGGTCAGGCTTTGTCCAGGTTGTACGGCGAGATTACCCAGATTCGCGATCGTGCCTCCTGTCAAAAAACTAAACTGATTGGGACTTCCGAGCAACGCTGCGTAATCATTTGACCCAACCGAATTAAACCAGCCTCCATTTGCAAATCCGATTCCATTCGCTGTCGTCGCTGTGAATGCAGCAGGCACATTCAAACTAGCAGTTGGATTAAAAATAATTCCCGCTGGATTGATTAGAAACAGATTAGAACTGCCACCGCTAACTTGAATCAACCCGTTAATCGCAGAAACATCGCCACCGACTACACGACCCAGAATATTACGGATTGCAGGACTAGATAGAAAATTAGCCACCTGTCCTTGATCTAACCCAAAGCGATCGAAGCTCTGAAACAGATTTGCCCCATCTCCAGAAAGCTGACCTCCACTGATGTTTAGCTGATTCCCGTTGGGTGTGACGATCGTTCCGGTGCCGTCGGCGGCAGGGGTAATCGACTGGGCGCAAACCATCGAAGGAGCCAGTAAAAAGCAACCGCTTAACAGAACCAGTATTTTCTGAACGACGCTCATTTTGCACCTTCACAGCATTGAACGATAGGTTTGGTTGCGATCGCTTCTAAATCTACAGTCTTTAGCAAAGCTGTCCATTCGGCTGTCAGTTGAGAATCATTAGAAGAGCGGCGTTTGAGATCTGCAAGCGTTGTGACCGCATCTTCCCAAAATCCGGCTTGGGTATAGAGGCGCGACTGTTGCCCGGTTTGCTGAATTTGCTGCATTAAACTAGATTGAGCCGTTAGGCGCACGATCGCACCTGACACAAACTGATTTGTAGACGCATCTTGGCGATCGCACAATACGACAAAAGTCCAGTGATAAGATTGATCGATTTTTAGGGGCGCTTCGGTCGCCGGGAGACGAACGCCAATCACCCCAGCAGGCGCATTGGTCAGTCGCAGAACGATTTGCTGTTGGACGTAGTTGCGATCGGTCGGATCGGGGTCATCTCGCCTCAACTCAGCGGGGCGATCGGGCGTGATTGCATAGGGCACATAAAACCAGAGCGTGGGATATTCAGCCGTCGTCGTACTCACCAAAAAGCTACTTCCCGCAGTTTGATAAAGCGGAATCAGGGCTGTGAGAGGTGGATTCATCGCTTGACACGTTCCACTGCGAATGGCAGCTCCCCGACGGCGACCTGCGGCAGGAGCAGAAGACGGACGCGAAAAAATGGCTCTGACTCGATTAAAAAAGTTGACAGACTGCCCCTGAGCCGGGAGAGAATAAAATCCAGAGACTGCGATCGTGAATGCTAGAAGCGATCGAGATAATACCTGGTTCAAAATCATGATGACCCCGCAACGAGTTTCAGGAAAAAATGCTTTACGCAGGCATAGGTCGATAGTTCTTTACCTGATATTGTCGAATGGTGACATACATTGCACCTGCACCTGTTAATACCAGCGACAACATTGGAGGAATCAGCGGCACCCACACAGAACCCACAACTAAAAATCCCCAACAACTCACCAATAGAATCACGATCGCACCTCCTCCTGCCAACACTAGCCTGATTGGATCACGAATAAAATAGACGATCGTGCCGCCAACCAATCCCCAAACCAAAATCCAAAGTGCATCTCCCCACGGGGCCCAAACCGTTAGTAGTGAACGCCCATTCAATACAGCACTGAGAATCTGACTTACCATCTGTGCCTGCACTGTTACGCCTGGAAGGGTTTGATAAGGAGTCGTGTGGTAGTCGTTTACGCCAGAAGTCGCCGTTACGCCAATCAGAACAATGCGATCGCGCACATTTTTTTCGGAGAGCTTGCCTTTGAGAACGTCTTCCACAGTGACTCGTTGAGCCAAATTTCTCGCTCCGTCTGGCGTGGCCCGATAGTTGAGTAACATCTGATAGCCTGATGCGTCGATCGCCTGATAACCATTACTAAAAGCGCCGAGTCGAGGAAAGACCACCTGCCCCAACTGTAAATTTTCTTCAGAAAACAATGGATCGCGATACGCAATCTTACCGCCAGACTGCAATTCTAAATAACGCCGAGCTAATACCAGACTGAACGCTTGAGTCGAAGCACAAGAAGCATTCGGAACCGCTTGCTGAGTCAATAAATGTCGTCGGACTCCGTTATCTTGATCAAGCACCACATCGCCAAATCCCACCCGCTGAGAAGACACCTCTGGCGGCGGCGCAACTCCAGAATTGATAACGGACTGCTGAGTATCCGTTTCAGGAACTTTACAGAGGGCAATCAAACGATCGCTCCTGAGTTGTTTTGCTAAAGAGACGGGATCAGCTTTGAAATCTCGGTAGATATCTAGTCCAATCAAGCGAGGCTGATAGCGTTCTAGCGTTTCAAGTAGTCGAGTTAGGGAGCGATCGGACAGCGTACCTTTTCCTGATTCGTTGCGTTGGAGTTGTGCCTGAATGTCATCATCGGTCATTTCTACCACCAGCAAACGAGAATCCGGCGGCTCAGTGGGGCGAAGCTGCATGAATTGGTCATAGGCTTTCAGTTCTAACGGTTCTAAAATGCCTAAAAACCGAATGCCCATTAGCAAAATGGTGGCGATCACGCTCGTTAAAACGACTGTCTGGGGCGTAGGTTGCAAATGAGGAGACTTACGGCTGGTTGTAATGTATTCGACTTGTAGATCAGTCGGTCGGGGACTTTGAGTGTGCCCTTGTTTGAGCCATTCTTCTGACTGATTTAAATCACTGCCGCGCAACAGAAAACTGGGATCACGCTGCGATCGCTGCCATTCAATGGCTTTCATCAACAGCCGAGTATGGTTGCGAACATAGGGTAAGTCGGTCTCGATCGCAGTCACTAATCGCTCAACAGCAGTTTCAAAATCATCACTGTCGCGCATCAAAACCCAATTGTGAGAACTCATCGCCGGATGAACGAGGGCTGCATCAACTTCCTGATACAAAATAGGAACCAGCCGCTTGTTGTGTTGAATGGCGTGTTCAATTTCTTGAGTACACACCGCCGACGCGATCGAGGTTGGACTAATCACAAAAACAAACGTGTGAGCCGATTCGATTCCGGCTTCGATCGCTTTCCACCACTTTTCAGTTGGGAGAATGCCTTGCCAATCGACCCAGGATTTTTGATTTAATCGATTCAGCGCTGCGTGCAAATTTTGAACAAATGCCTTGTCTCGTCGCGAATAAGAAATGAAGACAGCAGGTGTGACTTCTGACAACGTGGGATCTGAAGCAGAATTGATCGCCTGATTGCGGACGCGCTGGGGGGAAATACGGGGCAACATAAGAGGTTAGGTAGACGCACAGGATTCGGAGCTTGGACAAATGAGGGGTTTAAGAGTCAGCAAACCCACCTTGCAATCAGAGCTACTCTCAAGCGTAAATTGATACCCGATCGTTGGCAACGATAGCGCTCCTTCAATATGCTGTGTAATTTAGTACTAATAAAAAATTAGTGACGAAGCCGTTACACAATTGATTGTGATTTGTATCGTAAAAACTTACTGTACGGTTAAGGTTTTTGTGCCTGTTGTGGTTTGAACTAATTGTACTAAAAGCAAACTTGGCGATGAATAAAAACCGATGTAACTGAACAACATTCTGTCTTGCAGCTTTTTAGGATATGAGGTCACAGTGAATATCTCTACGTGGCTACCAGGATATTTTTTATCGCTAATGATAACCTTTGATACAGGTTTCTGGAAAGCCGTGAAGGGGAATGCTTTCATAGAAAGAGACCTTTGGATGAGTAGACCATGATCAGACTGCGAACAAAGTTGTTGGTGTTGGGCGTGTGGGTGGCGTTGGGGGTGAATGTTCAAGGCGTATCAGTGACGCAGCGCGAAGTGCAAATTCCGACTCCAGACGTGGCCGCACAGCAAGCAGAAAAAATGGCCCCGGAAGCGATCGCACAAGTTGAGATTGATGAAGTGATTCGCGATCGATTACGATTTGATCCGCAGTGGCAACCGATTTTACAAGCGATTCGAGAAGATATGATCACGCTAAAATGGGGCGACGGAAAACTCAAGAATCCAGTTTGGCAACGCTACGGTGAAAAAGCTTATCCATTGTTGGAATACTACAGTCATACGGGCGATGAAACTCGTCAAGCCTATGGAATCGCTGGAATTATCAACTTAGGCAAACCCTACACAACGCTGTGGCTGACGCAGCAGATTCAACGTCGCGCTGGGGGCTACAGCTTTGAGCTAATCAGAAGTAAGCCTGAGACGCTCTACGGGGCCAATTCCTACGAAAGTGAAGACGAGAAGGTTTGGCAAGAACGATTTGGCTTAAATGATCCCCAATTTCGAGCAAACCTGATTCAACTCGCTAAAGCAAACTTAGAACCGCTCAATTCACCTCGCTATTACAATCAGTTCAATTTAGCGTTGCTCTCAGTGTTGGCCGACCGTAGCCCCTACGATTTGTCAGAGCGAGAAAAATCGATTCCGAATCTGTCTCAATGGACGAAGTTTGAACGAATCACTCAGCCCACTTCAAATCAAATTCAGCAGGCGATCGCAACTTACCGTCAGCTTCCCACAGATGCCAGAGAATACATTCTAGTCAAACGATTGGGCGAGGTAAAGGCTGGAAAAATCTCGGCGCTGGGTAAAGGATTGCTAAAAGCGATCGCAACTTCTCAAGACTCCGATCGCATGTGGGCAATTGCCGAATTAGATCGACACGGTGATCCTCAAGCCTCAGCGCAGCTCCAACAGATTCTCAATGGCAATTTACGCGAACTGCATCAGCTCACTAAAACCGTTTTTTACGGATTCACGCAAGACGAACTCGATCGCGGCCCTCACGCCTATTATCTTCTGGCGGGAATGGCTCAAAAATATCCGCAGTCAAAATTCATTCAGGCTTGTAAAGAGTATGGGAATTTGACGGGGCGATCGTACTTTGGGGGTGAGTCTCGCAGTCCGCAAATTTTGGCTCAGATTCGCAAAAAAACCGCCGCCCAAAAAACACAAGCCTGGACAACTTGGCTGAGTCGTTACGCAGACCATCCAGGTGCTGACGACGCGATGGATTTTTTGGCTCGAAGTCTACAATCTCAGGGCGATATTTTGGGTGCAATGCGCGTCTGGCTTAAGCTGATGACCACGCCCACCGGGGACAATGACGCTCGTTATTTAGCCTATCCCCATGTACGAACACTGCTGGATGTCGGCCTGTCTGCCGAGCAGATTCAAACGTTGTTGAATGAGAAAGAGACGGCTGAAATTTCACCTTTGCTGCAATATGCGTTATCGGTAAAGTATGCCCGATCGCACAATTACGCAAAAGCATTAGACACGTCAGAGCAATTAGATCTCACAACGATGCCAACTCGCATTTTAGACAGTTATTACAGCGCAAACTGGGCTTGGTGGGATGATACGAAAGCGAATCAAATTCAGAAAGAAATGCAAACGATGTTAACAGAGCAGCGACAACGCTGGAGAGATCTTCTCGCTTTGCAAAAACAAAACACGGTTGAGTCACGCTACCAGATTGCCTCCAATTGGGGCGGAGCAGGCGGCTGGAAAAATGGCTACCTTTCCCTCTGGGACGAAGGCCGCACCTATTACTTACCGATGACTTACAGCACGAGTACGCGCTATCCCGTTGAAGACAACGATCGCTGGGATTGTCGCTATTGGTGGGCCTGTGATCTCGGCAAACGGGGAGAAACAACCGTACGAACCGCCTATCAAACGGCGAGTCAAAATGCAGTCGCGATCGCACTTTATCAACAGTTATTAAACGATCCCAAAACATCACCTGCAATCCGAGAGAAAACGCTGTATATGACGGCAATGACACTCTTATGGCAATGGGAAAATCACAACCCTGACGAAACGCTGCGAATTCATCCACCAGTAGGGGTGCCAATGGGAGGTAAAATCATTGATCAATACAGTGGCGAAGCGTCCCCTAATATTGAAAGCGTCTACCAGAGTCGAATTGACGGCATCATTACCGAACTACAGGTGAAGTTTCCCAACAGTGCTTATACGGATGATCTGCTGTTTTCCAGCTATTTTCTCAGTGGTCGATCGACGTATCTCAAACAGTTAATTGATCGATATCCCACCAGCGATCGTGCTCAAGAAGCAAAGTTTCTATTAGCGCACCCAATCGCCAATCGAACTTTTTAGTCCACGGTTAAAATCAGACCGCACACTAGAAAGCGTTGGATGTGATATCGACCGTAACTGCCTGGGGAGAAGATGCGATCGCTCGATCTCCCCGGCATTGCTGAACCTAGATATGAATCGTTGAGACTGGAAGTTTGGAAGTCTCCCAGAGTTGGGGTTGGGAGGCAAAAGTCCTAAACATCAAAGCAAAAAATTATCGAACTCAGGCTAAAAAGTAACCACCAAATAGGGAGCTTCAAACTTGCCCAACTGGATGGGCTGACCCCGAAATTCGGGGGGTAAAAAGATGTTGCGTCGCTGGTCGCCTGCTTCGATCGTCAACTCAGATCCAAATTGAGTCAGCTTCACCTGCTTTTTGGTAAATCCTGGCAAAAATACCTGCACCTGCCGCTGTTGTAGATCAATGGTTACAGGTTCTGGAATGGAAGCCGTCGCCATAAAATCGGGAAGCGCCTTGATGACTTCATCCCACGCTTCTGAGTGCAACTTGGGTAGAGCATTCACGCTTAGAGGCGCAAAGGCGTGTTCTAGTTCAAATAGTTCGCTCTGAGAATTTGCCACCAAAACGCCGCTGACTCTCAGATTGACCTGTTGAGCACTTCCCCAAAGCCAACGAGCTTCTGCGATCGCGCTCGGTTCATCAGTGGTTATCAAATAAGCGGTGAGCCTTTGAGGATCATTTACCACGGCGACTCCTTGAGTAATCCATTCCCGAATGCGATTCATTTCCCGTTCCAGTTTTTTTCTATCTACGTTGGCGGTAATCAGGGCACTGGCGATCGGGCCGCCGATCGAGTCAGCAATTTTGCTCAAGTCGATCGCCTCAAATACCTGACGAAACCGCTTAAAGTACCAGCCCAAAACATCGGGCACTCCTAACAGTCGCAGCGTTTCCAGGTCGCCCCGTCCGTTGTAAATAATCACATCATAATCACCACTCATGTAGTACTGCCGCAGCGCATTAAACGCCAGCACACTGTCAAAACCCGGTAAGATGATCAACTCGCCAGGATACACTTCCTCAGAAAACGAGGGAATCGGAACATACAACGCAATCAGTTCTTTGAGTTCTTGCCAGGACTGCTCTAATAAAACGGTGGTTTGTAGTTGGACTGCCTCTAGTTTGGGCGCGATGACCTGGGGCTGGGCTGTGAGCGGCATGTTGAGAAGCAGTTCGGCAGCGGGATTGGGGCTGTGCGTGACTAGTAGAACGCGCTGTTGGCGTTGAGCAAACCACTTGGCGGTGGCGATCGCGATCGGAGTGTGCCCCACGCCTGCCTGACCCAAAAAGGTGATAATTCTGCTCATGTGGCAATCCTAAATTATGGATAGGAGCATGGCGGAATGAGGTCAATTTAGTGTTGCTAAATGAGTCGGTAGAAAACTCCCCTAGAGAACCGGGTAGACAGGGGTCGCCATCATGACCTAACTAGCAACACTCCGCATTCGTCTAGACTAGGGTTCTAAAGAACTAAAGCAAGCGGCCGCAGCGATCAAAAAAGGAATGCCAGGAACCAGAGGAAGAATGACCCCAATCACGCCAAGGATTGAGAATGCAACTCCAGCAGCAATGCGTCCTGCGTTTCTAATTTGCTTAAACATTTTGCAGTCACCCGATAAAGAATCTGTGTCTTTAGCGTACCAGAAATTGATTTATTTGAATAACCCTTTTAATAAAACTCGTATTCATTTTTTCTCACCTCAGTATTGACTACACTTATATTAATCGACTGAATTTTCTAGCCTTAAATCTGATTAATCGCGATCGTGCATTCGATTCTCATGACTCTATCGTTACGATTAGTAAATCCTTTATCTTTGTGATATCTAACCATCAATTATCTATAGATAACTCCCCTGCTTGACTGACAAAACTAGGAAGCCGGAATGCAAGAGAGGACAGTAAATT
>NZ_JBJPHS010000098.1:0-21968 GCF_052939495.1 Phormidesmis sp. 146-12
AGGGTCGCTTCTCTTAGCCTACATTTCCTTCCCATAGAATAAATCAACCCTACCCATTCTGGGGGACTTTGAGGAAGAAATCCTGTCCGAAAGTCCCCCAGAATTGGGGGGTTGGGGGCTTACAGGTGTAGGTTTGTGGTTAAGCAATCAAGAAGAGGTGAGGGTGAGCGTTAAGGTGGGCTGCGGGATGAGTGGGGGCATCTCAATGGGAAGATGATGATACAAAATCAGCGGCAGCCAAAGTAAGCCCACCGCAAAGCAAGAGAGACGACGCAATTGTGGATGGCGAGGCGGTGGGCGATTGGGTCGAGGATTGCGACCGTTGGGTAAGGCTTGTTGTTGCAGTTCTACTTTGGTTCCAAGTGTGAGCATCCATAGGGTGGCGACCGACATGGCTAACCCCATCCGCTCTGCGCGTTTTGGGTCGGTCATGCGTGAGGACTGCCCATGCCAGCCATCACTTTTGAAATCGCGATAGCCATCTTCAATCCACAGGCGGTAGCTGTACCACAAGCCCTCGGCTTGGTCAGTCGGCAGGTCAGTGACCACGAACCACGGGTCAGTATCGCCTTCGTCCCAGCGTGCGACCAGGGGACAATCGAGCGGATTGGTGCGAAAGCACCGCACTGCACCGCTCCAAGCTTGACCGAGCCGAATCCAGTCTTTGAGCAATTGCCAGTCGCCATTGGGGAGAACTTGGATTGTCTGATTCGGGTGTTGATTGATCCGCAAGAACGGATGCCACCCGACTGCCCTGATCGCGGCAAACAGCCAGTCGGCATACAAGCCTCGGTCAGCCCAAACCACCACCCGCCAGTCCGGTGGAACCCCGCCAGCCAGTTGAGCGAACAACGGCTCCCAGTAGGGTTGCCAGCGATCCAGTTGATTCCCAGGCACAATTTGTCAATGCGATCCCAAAACTCCACACCCTTAATCCCGTCACTTGCGATAGGCTGAGATTGCCAAATCATTCGCTGACAATCCGGTTCCAAGCTTTGAGCGAAGGGTCTTGTAGCATCTCTACTGCCTCCATACTGCTCTTCTTCTCATTATCGAATCGTTGGGGTCACTGCTCGCACCTTCACCACAAACCTACATCTGTAGGGGTTGGGGGGCAGAAGCGCTGAAGAACGAAGCGGAAAACCTCTTATCGAATTCACGTTATTTTAGGACTGCTTGCGTAGCATAAACCCCCCCGTAGCTGCCCAAATCAAGCGCAGAACGAGGGGATTCTAAACTAGCCCTTCAGAAACTCAAGCAGCGCCTGAGCATTCAAAAGTTTTGATTGCCCTCAGAAAAATCCTGCCCGATCGCAAGCTGCTTTTTACTTCTCTTAAGCTGTTTCCAAAGGGATTTAATTTCTCGGTAAGACTCTTCGGGTGTTAGCTTGCCCCCCGTCTCCAAACAGCAGACATAACTCACCTTCTGCGAAAACTCCTGCAAGTTTGCGTTAAAAACCAGGTTTTCAGGCTTCACCTCACCCCGATAACGGCTGAGAGGGTACAAAAAGTTGTGTTGATCTGCCATTGTTTTTTCCTTATCTACGATTGGTCAATCAGAGTTTCCTCGGTGCTATTTTTCCCCAATGTGAGCAGAGCATAGTATCAAATCGCCAACTTTAGCCAGCGATGATGCCCCGTGGGAAGTTTTCCAAGACGCAAGACTAAAACTGCGCTTTTACCCAAAGTTAACCTAATATTAACCTACTTCGTCAGAAACAATATCCATCTAAAGAAGTAAAAGAACTGCTCAGGTTACTCAAGGATTGAATCTATTTCTCCAAGGTGCGTTCTCGCTAACGATCGCCTGCACTACTTTGGCAATTCTCGAAACGCCGCCTGAGCCTCTCGCCGCAACCCTTCCGCAATCTTGAATAGCTCCAACCCTGTGTTGAGATGGTGATCATCGTAGTTGAGGCTAAAGTACTCTAGCTCTTCAATCCCGTCTGCCACCTGATTGAGACAATAGTAAAGATTGGCAGCCACACCCGCGACCGTCGGCGGATTGGGAAACGATCGAAACACCGTTTGCGCCTTACCCAACATCTGCCGACAGTCTTCGGTATACGCCTGAAACGCCTCCATCAACTCATCATCAAATGGGTCAGCCGATAGCTGCTTAATTTGCGCCCTCAAAGGACGAATAATTTGACCAAGTTGACGATTGACGGGCGTGTAGACCTTGTTTAGCCAAACCTTAAGGTGTTGATCAGAATCCGGTTCTGTTTGGCGTTTGCGTCGATAATGCGCTTGAGCGGCCGCATCGCGCTGTTGACGGTCTTCTACACTTTCTGCGCTGTAGCCTGCTGACCCCAATCGAGAATAGTAAGAGAGGTGGCGATCGTAAGAGTTGCGACTCTGGGGATCTCCCAATACTTCGTAAGCCGCGTTGATCTGGGTGATTTTGTCGTGATTTGCCGTTTGTGAGTTGCTGTCAGGGTGAAACAACTTTGCCAAACGCCGATAAGCTTGTTTGATCTCCGCTTGAGTGGCGTTTGGCTCAACGTCTAAGATTTGATAGTGACTGATTTGATAGGGATTCGAGTGTGCCATTCCCTCATTTTAAAGGGAGGAGGGAAGAGGGAGGAGGGAGGAAATTGAGAAGTTAAAATTTAATGATTTCCTCAATTTAGCCCACTGTAGAGAGGGTGAGTTCGGGGTCTTGAAAGAGGGCAGTGCTGAGATACCGTTCGCCAAAACTGGGTTGGATCATCACGATCAGCTTGCCTGCATTTTCGGGACGCTTGCCGATATCGATCGCCGCCTTCAAGGCCGCCCCACTCGAAATTCCTGACAATAAGCCTTCTTCACGAGCCATGCGCCGACTAAACGCGATCGCTTGATCATCCGAAACGGTGATTACTTCATCGATCAAATTCACATTCAACACAGGCGGAATAAACCCCGCGCCGATGCCTTGAATCTTATGAGGGCCAGGGCGACCTCCCGAAATTACAGGACTGTTCGTGGGTTCAACAGCGATCGCCTTAAATGAAGGTTTGCGCTGTTTGAGAACCTCTGCCACACCTGTGATCGTTCCACCCGTCCCAACGCCTGCGACGACAAAATCAACTTGTCCATCGGTGTCCTGCCAGATTTCTTCGGCGGTCGTTTCTCGGTGAACTTTGGGGTTTGCCGGATTGCGAAACTGTTGCAGCATATAAGCATGAGGCGTAGTATCGACAATCTGCTGCGCCCGTTGAATACAACCTCCCATCCCCTCAATTCCGGGGGTCAACTCTAACTCGGCACCATAGGCCCGCAGCATGGCTCGACGCTCAGAACTCATCGTTTCGGGCATCGTCAAAATTAGACGGTAGCCCTTCGCAGCAGCGGCCATCGCCAGCGCAATCCCCGTATTTCCAGAAGTCGGCTCCACCAAAACAGTTTTCCCAGGCGTGATCAACCCCTCATCTTCAGCAGCGGTGATCATGCTAATGCCAATCCGATCCTTCACCGAGGCAGACGGATTCATCCCTTCCAGCTTAACAAGAATTTGAGCCACGCAGCCCTCGGCTTGCGGAATCCGATTTAGTTGCACCAGCGGAGTCGAGCCAATCAGTTGGGTGACATTTTGAGCAATACGCATAGGAGGTTTTGGGTGGGGAGCTAATTTCTTTAGGTGCTTTTTAGATGTAGTACATAAAATCGAGCTGCCGTCTGGAGTCACGGCGATCGCACAAATCTTTGAGCGTATATTTTTGCAAAATAGTATTAGCAGCTTGATGAGCTTCTTGCCAAATCTCAAAGATTACAGCACCTTCGAGGGTTTTTGTCTGCTTGGCATCACTATCTTTTTCGGCAGGCTTACCCTCCAAACCATCCAGGCAAGCGACGACATCCAGCAGCGTAATCTTCCAGGGTTCTCTTGCCAGAGTATATCCCCCTTTTGCGCCGCGCTGCGATCGTACCAGTCCGCCTCGTCTGAGGGTAGCCAGAAGTTGTTCGAGGTAGCGATCGGGAATGTTTTGTTGAGCAGAAATTTGCCGAATCTGCAACGGCTCACCACTGTCGTAGTGAACGGCCAGTTCGATCAGCGCCAAGATTGCGTACTCGCTTTTACACGAAAGTTCCACAGGTCAAATCCACGGTAAGAGGAAGATGGGCAAGTGATCCCCACGTTTCTAGTATACCCCGGTTTATCGCTGGGGTTTAGTTAGTTTGACGAAAAGCCCAAAAAAAAGCCCCGTGTAACACGAGGCCTTGATCGAAAATTTATCAAAACGGTCTAGAACGTGAAGGTTGTCCGCACGGTGCCCACGTAGGTCGTGTCGTTGGCGTTGTTGTGTTCTGGGTTAAAGATTACCAAAAGACCCGGTGTGATTGAGATGTTGTCGTTTAGCTGATAGCGGTATAGCCCTTCTAGGTGGAAGGAAGTCCCGCGATCGAGGCGACGGTTGCCCGTTAGCGGATCGTTGTAATCGGTGCTGGTCAGCTTAGGCGGCATTCCGAAGATAATCCCTGCCAAGTTGCCTTTTTTGCCCAGATCCGGGAACGCCAGCGCGACGGCCCAGTTCCAAAGTGAAGCGTTGTCGCCTTCAGCAGCGACCTGTCTCGCGGCCGCACCTGCACCCAACACGAGGTTCTCTTCAGCCCGTGCCTCTGTGTAGCCAACCCAGCCAGCCAGCGCAATTCCGGGGGTGAGACGAATATTTCCTTGAACCCCGAAGTGGTTGCCAGTAGTAGGCGTTGCTGCAAAAGGACGATCGCCAAAGTCACTGCCGATCACACCAGCCAGCGGATTGTTGTTGGTGTCGCGGTTATAAGAGCGAACGTAAGTAAAGCCCAAGCCGATGTCTCTGGTTGGCTGGAAAGCAACCTGCGCCAGGAAAGCGTTGGAGCCGTTGAACAGACCGTTTTTATCAGTCGGATCGTTTGCGCCTCTGGCAGAAAAGCCTGCTGACACAGTGAACTGCTCGCTTGGCTTAAAGTTGATGGTGGCACCCGCGCCCCCTGCACCTTGACGGTAGATAGGGTTAAAGCGACCAAAGCGCGAAATCGATCCTTGACCGCTACTCGCCAATAGCGGATTGAAGGTGGGTACGTTGTCGTAAAACTCAAGGCCAACTGCATCAACTTGGATGGTAGATCTGCCTAGCGGAAAGCGATAAAACGCTTTATCAATCTCTGCCTCATTGTCATCGTTACCGTCAAAGCTAGAGCGGGTCATATTGGTTCCCGTTACAGCGCGGCCAAAGGGAACAACGTTTCGGGCTTGGATGCGGGTCAACAGCAAGTCTTTGCCAGTAAAGCTGGTGTTTAAGGAGAGACGGACGCGATTGCTGAAGGTTGTGTTTTCTCGCACGTTAGCACCCGCACCCAGGAGTGCAACCTCAGCAGCCCGTGTGCTGATCCCCCGTTCAATTCTCCGTGAAGCATCTGAGTTGATCGCTGTCTCGTCACCGAGAGCACCTGAAACCGCGAAAATGGCTTCTCCTCTCAGTTTGGTGGTGGTTGAGAACTGTTGTTTTTCTAAGGTGGTGGCGCGAGCTTCTAGAGAATCGACGCGACCGCGCAGGGTGGCCAATTCAGCGGCGAATTCTTCTTGAAGTTTTTGCAGAGTCGCCAGGTCTTCTTTTTTGACCAGATCTGCGGTAGATGCGGCGATTAGCTCGTTGACGCGATCGAGACAAGCATTCACCCCAGCCGCAAACTCAAAGCGAGTCATCGCCCGGTTACCACGGTAGGTTTTGTCTGGATAGCCTGCGATACAGCCGTAGCGCTCAACGAGAGATTGCAGTGCCTGGAAAGCCCAATCGGTGGGGCGCACGTCAGAAAGTTGAGAAACTGAGGTCACTTGACCCGCTTCGACGTTACCAGTGCCTTCGCTGCTGTAGGTTTTTACCTGGTCGAGAGAGGCCGCATCGGATTTAGACGTATCTGATTTGGTCGCATCGGAAAATTGAACGGGGACGGATGCGCTCAGGGGGGCAGCTTCTGGCTTAGGTGCGTCAGTTGCAGTTGCAGCACCTATGGTGATCAGCCCAGCGGAGACAGTCAGCGTAGCACTCAAAAGAGCCGGGGTCGCAAGCAGCGATTTCCACAAATTGTTAGACATAATTCACTTCCGTATTCACACCATTGAGATCGAGTCGCCTACAAACACCTGATGACACAAGAGGCAGTTGAGGAGGTTCTTGGTTTTCTTCCGGGTAGGGAGAAGTTACATGAACAGCCACAGTATAGCTCAGTACAATTCGCAATCCTTGAATGATCAAAATTTCTAATCGCTCTTTTACCTGCCCTGTGTGGGGATTGTAGCTCTCATGAGGATTTGTTATCAGAAGCTTTATTCATCAAATCTTTATAGATTAGGAAAGTTGATAAATAGAAAACAAGCGATTTTGAGAAATCTGACCCGCGATCGCCCTCATTTGCTTCTAGATCTTTAGCCGACGATAGAGGTCGCGAGGCTTGAGATGAGTACGATCGCTAGAGAGTTGTCATTTAAAAACAGGAAACGATGAAATTTGTGACCGATCCACCGATCGCACTGAAGATTCAAAAAATGAAGGAGCGGGTGCGGTGGCAATCTTCGCCCATTCTCGATCGTGGGATTGATCAAACTCGACTGGTATTGGCGGATCAGACAGATGATCCTGAGTTTTCGTTTTTAGTGATTGGCGACAGCGGCTCTGGGCAACATCGGGGCTATAGTCCTCAGCGACGAATCGCAGAACAAATGCTGGCTCACCGCAAGGATTGCCGATTTCTTTTGCACACAGGCGATGTGATTTATTTGGTTGGCTCCAGCGAGTTTTATCTCAAAAATTTCATTCAGCCATACCGAGAGTTTCTAGTCGGCGGAGAGCAGTACAAGCAGATTGCTCACGATCGCATGGTGTTTAATTTTCCGTTTCTCCCGGTTCCCGGAAACCATGATTATTATGACCTGCCGTTGTTTTATGGGTTAGCCATTCAAGCGACGTATCCGATTCGCAGGCTGTTGCAATCAAAGCTAGATTTTGACATGGGTTGGCACGGTTCTTTTCAAGGGAAGGCGTATGCTCAGGCGTTTCTCGATGTGTTGAAACCTTTGGAAGCGCGCGGGTTGCTAGAGGAGCATCTCGATCGCCACTACACCGCTCAAACTAAAACGGGACGCTGTTTGCGATATGAAACTGGCAAATTCACTCGCTTGCCCAATCGCTATTACACCTTTCGTCAAGGCGGCGTTGATTTTTTTGCGTTAGATTCCAACACGTTTAATGAGCCTGCTCCACTGCCAAAAACCGAGGAAGGACAGGAATATCGCCGGACGCTAGAAAATCGCTACGCCGCTCTAGAGATAGAAATGCAGCAGTTGATGGAAGAGGCAGCCAAGCTCAATGAGAACCGTTCCGAAGAGAGCGATCGCCTGCATGACATTCGTACCAAGCTGGAGCAAACCGAAGAAATGCAGCGAGACATCAACAAACAACTGACGGTTGAGACGGTCGTTACCGACGTTGAGCAATTAGATTGGTTGTGCGATCGCTTGATTGAGTCGTGGCAAACTCCGGGTGTGCGGGGACGGGTGCTATTTTTTCATCATCCGCCCTATGTAACCGAGGCGACCAAGTGGCACCAGGCGCAAACGTTGGCGGTGAGGCGGGCGATTCGACAGGTGTTGGATCGGGTTGCAAAAGCGGTGGGATCGCAGGCAGAGGTCCGCCCGATCGTCGATCTCGTTCTCAACGGACACGCTCACTGTCTGGAATATCTACGCACGGTTGACACGGGTCATGCGGATGCCAACACCAATTGGATCGTCTGTGGGGGCAGTGGCTACAGTCTCCGGCGGCAGCGCATCGAAGGCGACAATGTAACCGAAAGTCTGGACGGCTCCTGGGAAGAAAAACTAGTTGCCAAATCCCAGTTGTTTATCGGGCGAGAAGGTCGAGGGTCGCAAAAGCACCGTCCCTATTCGTTTTTGAGAATTGATGTGCAAGCGGGAGAGCCAGTCAAGTTTGTCGTGCGGCCGTTTGTGTCAGAGCGGTTTATGGGCAAGTGGAGCGATCGAGCGTTGCCAGAGTTCACGATTTAGAGGCGAGATGACTTTAGAGGAAATGGCTCGGTTTCTCAATTGGTTTTTTGGCGTGCATCGGTATTCAGAAGAAGTGGGGGGCATCTATCGATTGTCCTCCCGTCCAGTTCATAGAGTCGGGTTGCTTTTGGAGCCGTTTCCAGAAATTTCAGCGTGGGTCAGTCACCAACAATTAGATGCGATCTTTCTGCATCGCCCCTGGAAGTTAGCGGATGATTTTCCAGTTGAGGTCGGCGTGATTTCTTACCATTTAGCGTTTGACGAACGGTTGACGATCGGATTCAATCCTCGATTGGCGGAAGCGTTGTGTCTCTCTGATTTAGAGGTTTTGGGCAAAAAAGAAGGACGCTCGATCGGCATGATTGGCAACGCTCCCATTCAAGAATTCACACAATGCTGTCAGCAGGTCAGCGAAGTTTTTGAGGGTCTTAAGAAGAAAATTCCTCCTCAAAAAACCTCTGTTTCTAGAGTTGCTGTTGTGGGTGCGATGACCGATCCTCTGATTCGGGAAGCCTCAAAGCGAGGTGCAGCAGTCTACATCACAGGACAATTTCGACCTACGGCAGAGTCAGCGGTTGTAGAAACGGGACTGGGGATCATCGAAGTCGGCCATCAACGCTGTGAACGGTGGGGATTGCGATCGCTAGCAGGCGTATTACAAGAACGTTGGGGCGAATTGACCATAGTTATGAGAGAGGATTTTTAATTTCAAGGGCACCAGATTTGCAAAACTCGTCCCATAATTTTCTGATTGAGCCAGGGCGTGTTGAGCGATCGCGACTTGAGGCTTTGGCGATCGACGATCCACTCCTCTTGCGGATCAAATAATATAAGCTCGGCAGGTTGATCCGGCAGAATGGGGCTGATTTTTTGTCCGAGACAGTTGGCAGGACGATCGCTCAGACTGTGCCAGAGATCCAAAGCTGACCATTGGTGCGTTTCGACAAAGGCTTGCCAAAGTAGAGGAAGGGCAAATTCGAGTCCGATCGCGCCCGTCGGAGCTTCTGAGAAGGCAACGGTTTTTTCTTCATAGGTGAAAGGGCTGTGGTCGACGGCGATCGCATCCAACGTTCCGTCTCGAACCGCTTGAATTAAAGCGACTCGGTCAGCAGGATTGCCCAACGGTGGGTCAAGCCGCAGATTGGGGTCATAAGTGCCCAAAGATTTTGTATCAAACAGCAAATGCATCCAGGAAGTGCTGGCGGTGATGGGCAGTCCGCGAGATTTGGCTTGACGGATCAGATCCACACCACGAGCCGTCGAAATTCGCATCAAGTGAACGGGGGTTCCAATGTCTGCCACACATTCCAACAGCGCAGCCAGAGGAGCCGTCTCCGCAATCGTAGGACTCCCCGGCAACCCAAACCGCATCGAATTCGCTCCTTCTCGCACCACGCCATTTCCGACTAGGGAACGATCGCAGGCATACAGCGCGATCGGTTGATTCAAAGGGCCAAGATATTCGAGTAGGCGGCGCAGCAGAGCAGAGTTAGCGATCGGCTTGCCGTCAGAGAATCCAGTCACCCCACAGGCGGCGAGTTCTGCGAGTTCGGTCATTTGTTGACCTTGGGTGTCGAGGGTGAGAGCAGCCCAGCAGGAGAGGAGGGAGGAGGGATGAGGGATGAGGGAGGAGTGGGTTTTGAGCCAGGTGACGGCGGCGGGGGTGTCGATCGCTGGGTTGGTGTCAGGCAAAATATTGAGACGGGTGAATCCTCCGGCAGCGGCAGCCTGCATCAAAGATTCCAAGCTTTCTCGTTCTTCAAAGCCTGGCTCTCCGCTGTGACTATAGAGATCAATCAGCCCGGGCCCCAGTACCAACCCCTGAGAAGGCTGAATCTGCGTACCTGAAGGAAGGTCAGTTAAGTGGGGAGCGATCGCCCGAATCACTCCATTCTCCATCAACACATCCATCACCTGATCACTGTCAGCAACCGGATCGATCAGTCGGACTTGTTGGAGAAGCAGCATACCTAAAGCGCTCCTGCGGCCGTCTTGTCTAACACGCCCCCTAAATGAGTGGTGATGTTCATGGCTTGAAGCGTGGCAGGTGCGTCTACACCATATTGATAGTCGATGACGCTGACGGCTCCATTGCCTTGCTTAAAGTTCCAGAAGGACTCTGCCCCCAATCCCGCGACGTGACAGAGAATCGCCTTGTTGATCGCATCGTGAGCGACGACAAGAATCGTGCAGGGTTCAGGATGAGATTCTACGATCGCTCTCCACCCTGCGATCGCCCGCTCCCACACCTGCTGCAAATTTTCTCCTTCGGGCATCTGAACCGTTTCGGGATGCTGCTGCCACTGATGTAATAAGCCTGGATAAGAAGACTCGATTTCGGCTTCTAGCTTGCCTTCCCAGAGTCCGTGGCTGATTTCTCGCAGGTCGTCTCTCAGATCTAGCGCTAGATCAGAATGATGTTTGAGAATGATTTCAGCCGTCTCTTTGGGGCGCAGCATCGAGCTACTGATCGCGAAATCGATCGGCACCGATTTGAGAAATTCTGCGGCCTGGTGAGCTTGCGATCGTCCATTCTCATTCAACGGCACGTCAATTTGTCCTTGAAAGCGGCCTTGTCGATTCCAATCAGTTTCACCATGTCGCACCAACAGTAGACGCGGGCCCTGACGATGGGGACGAGACTTGGGCAGCGTTTCGCCCAGATGAGACGTAATATTCAGCGACTCGATTTGTACAGGCTGACCCAACTCACCCGAAAAGTTGAGAACGCTAATCCCACAATTAGAGACTTGAATCTGTTGATAAGCTTCTGGAGGCAAGCCGATCGCCGTATTGATTAGCGATCGATTAATTCCACTGTGCGCTACGACTAGAATGGTCTGCCCAACATGAGCGGGTAAAACTGCCTGCCAAAATTTTTGCGCTTGTGCATACACTGCCAGGATGGGAAAAAAATCTTCAACCCCTTGCTCTGACGGCACACTCATCTTTAGTAAATGGGGCTGACTGAGCCAATCGCGATACTCATCAGGAAACTTAGCCTCGACTTCAGAAAACAGCATTCCTTCCCAAAGCGGCAAACTAATTTCCTTAAGGTTGTCGGTTGTTTGCAGCGTTGGTGTGTCTTCCAAATTAGCCAAGATCAAGTCGGCGGTCTGTTTGGCTCGTTGCAGAGGGCTGCTATAAACCGCATCAAATGAGATTCCGCGCAACGCACTAGCCACCTGGACTGCCATGCTTTCTCCTTTTGCGGTCAGCAGCGACAAATCACAGTGACCTTGCACTCTGCGATCGACGTTGTAGCTACTTTCACCGTGACGAACCAGTATGACGCGAGTAGTCAAGCAGAATCCTCCTTGGATGAGTGAGGGGTGAGGAGTGAGGGGTGAGGAGTGAGGAGTAGATTACAGAATGATCTAGAGAATGTCTGACGACAATGACTTAAAGGTGACTCAAAAACTTAAACGTGTCTCAAATATTTGCTCCAACTCCTCACTCCTCACCCCTCACTCCTCACCTCTTCTTGCCACGAAGATTCTACCTTGTCCCGCGCTCTCCTTACCATTTCTGCTAAGTTTGTCCACAGGGGCACATGTCGCACTGATGAGGAAAGTTCATGACGGTGAAGCGGTTACTTTTGGGCGCGTTGACGGTATTGGCGATCGTACTCGTAGTCGGAGATCTGATCAGTAGCTGGAACCGGCCCCAGTTTAACAATCGGCTAGAACTCTATGAAACGGATCTGTTGCTGCAAGCGTCCCAATGGCGAGGTGAACCCGATGCCGAAACGGCTCAAAAGGCGCTGTCAGGCGTTGATCCCCTCAAAACGGCGCTAGAGCAATATCAGAAATCTCGTGAAAGTGCCCAAAAAGCGGTTGATGTGACGAAAGTTCGGTTAACACAGCCTGTTCCAGACTCCTCGATCGTTCAAACTCCCCCCGCGACTCAAAAACAGCTTGCTCGACAACAATCGTTTGTAGATGAGTTGGATCTGAGAATTGGACTGTTGCAAACTCAGCAAGAAAAAGTTAACCAGGCGCTCAAAACTTGGGAACCGATCGCCGATCGTTCTTCCACCGCTTCAATTCTCACGGGATTATGGAGTGATCCGCCGCGCTTAATTCCCAATGCCGAGGCTCAGATTCAAAAAAACCTCAACGGATGGTTTCGCTATCGCGCGTTGAATCAGCTTTATCAGTTACAGCAGCGATCGGACGCAATTCGCCAACTCGAAGTCACAGAACAGCAGATCGCCAAACAAGCCTTTTTTAAGTGGGCGATCGCCAATCTGATTCCGACGGCTTTGGGCTTTTCGGGGTTAGCGCTGCTAATTTTCTTGATTGGTCAGTGGTTAGTGCGCGGCAAGCAAGCGATTTTTTCGGGCACTAATCAGATCACCTGGACGACTCCCTGGGACGGCGAAATCGTCTGGCAAGTGCTGGTGATTGGCTTTTTCTTTGTCGGGCAAATTCTCTTACCATTGGGTATTCAAATCGTCCGGGATCAGCTAAAACTCAGCCCCGAAGCCTTTGGTGAACGAGGAAAAGCGGCTTATTTTTTGATTACCTATCTGCTTCTATCGTCCGGCGGCTTAACCGTTTTATACCTGTCGATCAAGCCTTTTTTGCCGCTTCCCGACGGCTGGTTTCGCGCCACTCTTAGAGGCAAATGGTTTTTGTGGGGATTTGGCGGCTATTTGGCGGCGTTTCCTTTAGTGATCATTGTTTCGTTATTAAATCAGCGAATCTGGCAGGGGCAGGGAGGCAGCAATCCGATTTTACCGATCGCCCTCGAAGGCAAGGACACACTAGCGATCGCCACCTTTTTTATTACCGCAGCGATCGCCGCTCCGATTTTTGAAGAAATCCTGTTTCGCGGATTTTTGTTGCCGTCTCTGACGCGCTATTTTTCGACCTGGCAAGCGATTTTGTTGAGCAGTTTTTTGTTTGCGATCGTTCACCTCAGCTTGTCAGAAGTCCTGCCCCTAATGACGTTGGGCGTTGTCTTAGGATTTGTCTACACTCGCACCCAAAATATTCTCGCTTCAATGCTGCTGCACAGTCTGTGGAATAGCGGCACCTTGTTGAGTCTGTTTATTTTAGGCAGTGGTTCTCAATGAATTGATTTGGCAAAAACGCTCAATCTCAAAAGCTCATGTTTCGTCAGGTTTCTGTAGAGAAATCTTCTGGATTAACGTCCCAATTAACCCACTGAATGGCTTCTTTTGCAGAATTCATATTAGGAGGCACTCGCAAAATGTGAATAAATTGAGTGCTGGGACAGGTCATTTTTAGGAGAAAAATTGGCTCAACGTCGATATTAGAATCAATTTTTAGCAGTGAATATTCTCGCCATGAATCTAACTCGATCGCACCCAGTTCTTGATAAATTCGTTCATAACCTACGCCCTCAATTAACACTCGCCTAAGTTCAGCGTTTCTCTCAGATAAAAGCCACTCTGCACGCCATTGATTTGGATGCAACTTACCATAGGTTTCTGGTAGCGTAATGCCGTGATGGGCATATAGCCTAAATCCATCTGCGTACTCTAAAGCTGGCTCTCCCTCGGCATGAAGGCGGTCTTGATTATCTAATAAAAGTCGAATGGGACGATCGCAAACTAAACAAGCATTGTCTGCAAAAATGACCCAACCACACTCCTGCTTGACGCTTTGAAAGGCTGACCACTTCGCTTGATCGATCTCACAATTCAGCACAGAAACGCAAAAGTCTAGCCAAGTACAAAAATCATAATTTTCTTCGGTAAGACTGTTTCTAAAAAAGGCAGTAATTAACCAGGGTTCTTTGTGCCGTTCCCAGAGCCAGTTAATTAATCGAGGTCGGAACTGAACAAATGGTGAAGCTTGCCTGCCGGGATCGCTCAACTCAATCCACAGTTTACGAATGATCGGCTGAGTGAGTTGTTTTTCGACTAAAGGTGACAATTGCGCTCTAAGGAAGCGCGTTAGAGGATGACACAATTGATAATCTAAGCAGAACACAAACGGCTTTTCGAGAACCATTACCAGAACTTGAATCAAAGACAGCGCCAAACAGACAATCAGCAGAATCGCTCCCAGATGCAGAAACTGCGGAGACTGCATGAATTGAGGCAAACCGATCGCTGTAAGAAAGGCACCAACTACAAACAGTGTCGCAAACAGAGACCATGCCATAAGCACACAAAACCCAGTGAGAGCAAGGTTAGGGAAAAAAGTTGATGAACCAATAAAGTTTCTTACTTTCCACCAGTACTTGGTGCTTTTTTTGAGAGATTTCTTGAACACTTGAAACGCTGAGGTGTGACCTTCAAAAAACAGAATTTCAGGTGCAGATTTGCCGATCGCTGCATACAAATCTCTCACCGCTGCTGCGGCTTTTTCACGGTCGATCGGCTCAGTTCTGTACTCCATGCGTCGCCATTTTTCTCGATAGATTGAAAACTGACTCGCTTGCTCCGGAGTCAGTTGTTTAATCCGCGACATAGCGCCATCCCTCTGGCTCATATTCGCGCTGAATCCTCACCATCCAGGAGCCTTGCGGAATGTGAACGGGCTGATGTTCTTCGTGAGTCAAGGTCGCTGTTTCGGAATCAATTCTCAAATACAAAACGCTGTCTTGCTCAAACAGAATCGCTTTGCCATCGCTGATGCGGTGTCTGTGTCCCGTCACTTCGCCTTCTGCCAGCGTCAAATGAGGCAACTTTTTGCCCTGAATCTGCTGGGTTGGCAATAAAATCACGTCGCCCTGTCGAATCGGTTGCATAAAATCTCCTTTGAAGAATAAGGAAGCAAACAGTCGATCGAGCTTTGACACGTAACTCTAAATCTCAAAAATCTTGAAAACTCAAGCTGATTCTAATCAAAATTACTGACCTTTCTCCACTCATTGCCTCGGCGAAAATAGATTCCCTAAGATTTAATTCGTAAAATTTCTCCTGATTTGTAAAATTCACTCCGTAAAACTGCGATAGCCCGGTAGTCTTCAGAGTTTCGCGGGCACACTGAGATGGAATGTTATCAATTTACTCAAATCTCACGAGGCTTATATGACCACTGGAACCTCCAACGACGCAAACAAAAAAGTTACGGCTGGCATTTGCGGAATTTTGATCGGCGCTTTAGGCATTCATAAGTTCATTTTGGGCTACAAGACAGAAGGGCTGATCATGCTCTTGGTGAGTGTTTTGACCATCGGAATTGCCTCTCCCATCATGGGCATCATTGGCTTAATCGAAGGCATCATCTACCTGACAAAAAGCGATGATGAATTCATCAGCACCTACATTTCAGGCAAGAAGGGCTGGTTCTAGCACGGGTAGAAATCCTGGTTTTATCTCATTGCCGTTCTGCAAGACATGGAGCCAGGGTTTCCGCTTTTCTTAGATTGCTCAGTCCTCACTCAACGCCCCACCATGAATAAACCTAAAAAATTACTGTCGATCGCCTTCTTCACCCTGCTCGGTGCCGGATATTTCACTACATTTTCTAATCTAGAAGTTGACTTTTTTATCAAAAATTATCTGATATTGGTGCCGATTCAGCTAACGGCGCTGATTTACTGGTTCGGTTGGCAACGCACCTCTGCCAAACCTGAGATTGAAAAAAATTAAGATTTTTCGGACGATCGCACAAAACTTCATCTACGCTCAAGAAAGGAGTCATGTTGATGTTTACGCCGCGATCCGATGCAAACCACGCCCAAAACCGTTGACCACTCTTCAGAAACGATTACGCTTGATGTCAGTGGCATGATGTGTGCTGGCTGCGTCAAAACAGTCGAAACTCAGCTTAGTCAACAGCCAGAAGTCATTACCGCAAGCGTCAATCTGGTCACCGAACTCGCCACCGTCGAATGTCGATCGGGCACCGATGCCAAACTGCTCGCCGACAAGCTAACCGAAGCTGGATTTCCGAGTCAGCCACACGGTTTGCACACCGAAGACTCCACATTTGTTGACCCCACAGAACGGCGACGCATCCAGGCAACCCAACAAACCCGACGACTGACGATCGCCCTCTGTCTGCTAATTTTCTCGACGATCGGACACCTCAATCAGCTACTTGGCATTGAGATTCCCCTTCTGACCAACATTTGGTTTCACTGTGGATTGGCAGCGCTTGCGCTATTGGTGCCGGGGCGATCGATGATCCTCGATGGTTGGCAAGGTCTGCGCCGCAACGCGCCCAACATGAATACGCTCGTCAGCCTGGGAACTATCACCGCCTTTACGGCCAGCTTGATTGCGCTCCTTTTTCCACAGCTTGGTTGGGAATGCTTTTTTGACGAACCTGTGATGCTGGTCGGCTTTATTCTCCTCGGTCGGACGCTAGAACAGCAAGCCAAAGGTCGCGCCGCTTCCGCAATCCAGGCCCTCTTAGCTCTCCAGCCCCAAACCGCCCGCCTCATAGAACGAGAAGCCCAACCTCCTCACGCCTCACCGCTAACTTCTCACGCTTTTACCGAAATCGCCGTCGATCGCGTTCAACTCGGTCAATGGCTACAGGTGCTTCCCGGTGAAAAAATCCCCGTTGATGGAGAAGTGGTCGTCGGGCAGACAACTGTCGATGAATCGATGCTGACAGGGGAGCCTGTGCCCGTACAGAAACAACCCGGCGATCGCCTCTCGGCTGGCACGCTCAATCAATCAGGCGCGATCGCGCTTCGGGTTACTCGGATTGGCAAAGACACTACCCTGGCTAAAATCATTCATCTCGTCGAAGATGCCCAGGCGCGCAAGGCTCCCATTCAACAGCTTGCCGATACTGTCGCGGGATACTTTACCTATGGCGTGATGGCGATCGCCCTGCTCACCTTTCTCTTTTGGTACTTTGTCGGCACTCAGGTTTGGCCAGATGTCTTGATGGCCAGCAGATCCCTGGGGAGCGAACATGCGCTGATGCACACCGTGATGTCTCACGCGATCCATCCGACTCCCCTGCTTCTGAGCCTCAAGCTGGCGATCGCCGTTCTAGTGATTGCCTGTCCCTGTGCGCTCGGATTGGCCACCCCCACCGCCATTCTCGTTGGTTCAGGAATTGGAGCCGAACGGGGACTGCTGATTCGAGGAGGCGACGTGTTGGAGCGAGTCCATCAACTGGATACGATCGTCTTCGACAAAACAGGAACCCTAACGATCGGGCAGCCCACCCTCACTGACTGCATTCCGCTTGATGAAGGCTCAGATCTGCACGAGCGACAAACGGCCCTACTTCAAATCGCCGCCACCGTTGAGAAGGGCACCCGACATCCTTTAGCAGACGCAATTCTCAAAGCCGCCCAACAACAAAAGATCCCATTACTCACGGCTCAAGACTTTCATACAGAGCCAGGGTTCGGTGTATCTGCTCAGGTGGTGCTGTCTCCTGAACCTCCTCAAACGATCTGGCTGGGAACCTTTGACTGGATGCAAAAAAACGGAATCTGCGTCAGTGATGCCCTGCAAACTCAAGTAAAAACCCTCTCAGCCCAGGGGAAAACCGTAGTCTATCTGGCAAATCACACCACCCTAATCGGACTCATCGCCGTCAAAGACGAAATCCGATCGGATGCCAAAGACACGATCCAAACCCTACAAGCGATGGGACTGCGCGTCATGATGCTCACGGGCGATCGCCCCGAAACCGCCCAACTCGTCGCCCAGACGATCGGCATCCCCCCCGAAAACGTCTTATCAGAAGTCCGCCCCCAACAAAAAGCAGAAGTCGTGCGATCGCTGCAACACTCATCTCTCCCTCCTCCCTCCTCCCTCCTCCCTCCTCTCTCCTCCCTCCTCCCTCCTCCCTCCTCCCTCCTCCCTCCTCTCTCCTCCCTCCTCCCTCCTCCCTCCTCCCTCCTCACCTCAGTCGCAATGGTCGGAGACGGCATCAATGATGCCCCAGCCTTGGCCCAGTCCGATGTCGGAATTGCCCTCCAATCCGGAACCGATGTCGCCGTTGAGACAGCCGGGATTATCTTGATGCGCGATCGCCTCTCTGATGTTGTGGGTGCAATTTGTCTCAGCCGTGCAACGTTTGGTAAAATCCAACAGAATTTGTTCTGGGCATTTGCCTATAATCTATTGGGGATTCCTATCGCGGCAGGTGTTCTGCTTCCCAAGTTTGGGATTTTACTCAGCCCAGCAGCGGCAGGTGCTTTAATGGCGTTTAGCTCTGTGAGCGTGGTGACTAATTCTCTTTTACTACGGCAGGCTTTTTCTACGCCCCAGCAGTAAGGCGATCGCCCCCCTCGCGTCTCGGATGAAAGCCCAGTTTTCTACTGTCAGGGTTAACTGTTAATAACTAAATAGTGCATCTGCCAGCCGACTGTTTTAGTCTCTTGAGGCGTATGTCGGTTCAGTAATTGCACTGAGTCCTCCCTTAACCAGTCGGGTATCTTAGCTCAGTAGGTTGCACCTCAACTTTAGTCACCTAGCCACCTATCAGATTTTTCATGCCCTCAGAACCGCATCAAAATCATCTCATCATTATCGAAGACGACAAAGGGCGACGAGAATTTGTTCTCGATGGGCCAGTGTATTCGATCGGTCGAGACCCTAAGTGTGACATTCGTCTGGTGTCGCAGTTTGTTTCGCGTCGTCACGCCACACTGTTGCAACTGCCTAACGAGGATGGCACCTATTATTATCGAATCGTCGATGGCAACCTCAAAGGCAAGCCGAGTGCCAATGGTCTATTGATCAACGGTCGCAAACTGCAAACCCACGATCTCCATAATGAAGATGAGGTTGTCTTTGGCCCTCAAGTGCGGGCGATCTACTACCTGCTCAAACGAGACGCAATTTTGACGGTGCCGCCGGATGAGTTTGATATTACGCTGATCAGCCCCAATATGGTGGGCGACCCAGAAGATTGATCCTTTACCTTTCAAAAATCTGAGCAGAATTGGGTTTCACCATTAAGTTCAGGCATAGAAAGGTTAGTGCTGCGGCGGGTTAAATCTCTTATAAAGGAGCAGCGATCGCCCTTAGCGACTCACGGCTACAAGACTTCTCAACCCAATGTTCGACTAGATGAAATTGACAATTTATACTGTCAACTAGTGAACTTAATTTTTGATTAGGACGCTAAAGGATTTATTCGCTGGTTTTACAATGCCTTCAGATCCTCACCAAAGTCACCTGCTGATCATTAAAGATGATGTGGGAGAGCGATCGCTTCCCCTGGAGCAAACTCGCTACTCGATCGGCAGAGATCCCACTTGCAGTATTCGACTGATCTCTCAATTTGTCTCGCGCCATCATGCCACCCTAGAACAGCGATTTCACTCTGATGGCAGCTTCTACTACCACATTTCTGACGGCGATTCTCAAGGGCAACCAAGTGCCAATGGGCTATTGATCAATGGTCGAAAACTGCGATCGCGCGATCTAGAAAACAAAGACGAAGTGATTTTTGGCCCTCACGTCCAGGTCGTCTACTATCTGTTCAAGCGAGAGGGCTTCCACACCACGCCGCCCGATGAATTTGAAGATATTACGTTGATCAATCCGAGGACAGCGGGGCAACTTCCAGAGGACTACGACCAAAAAGACTTTAAGAAAGTCTCAGACGACGGTGAAGAAGAGCCAGAGGAGTTAAAAGATTTGTAAAGACGAAATCACAGAAGCGAAGCGGCTTCTCAAGCGATCGCTGCCTTTGTTAGCCGCCGACGGTTTCTATCAGTTTCCAGTGCTGGTTATCGCTGACAGCGCGGCTGACCTGATTAAACATTTGACGACAGTGATTGTCTACTTGAAGTGGCAATTCTTCATTTTTAATCACAAAATTCATCCGAATTTCTTCGTCTGTTGCAGTCGTTTTGTCGATCAAAACTTCAACCGTCACCAACTTTGGAAATGAGACTTGACCTGGCACCTCGCGCGCCATCATATAATCTCCGGTGTCATAGATCACGTCTAAATTGCAGGACTCCAGGGTCTCATTCAACACTCGCGGAAGGTTATTGACAGAAATTGCGACGGTGAACAAACAAGTATAACGAGCCATAATCAACCCCAAGCGTGCGATAAGCGAATCCCTACCCATGATACGTTCCTAACCTGCGTTTGCAGAATGCCGCTTAGGACAATCTCATGACAAGATTCAAAGTAAGTGTTTTCTCATAAGCCTTATGACCTTTATAGCGGATTACTTGCAGAGTGAGTTATTCTGCGAGGGCGAAAAGAAAGAGAGCGATGAGAGGTTGTCTGCGATGATCTGTTCCCCCTTTGGGGGTAATACGCTTGGCGAGAGGAATGAGGGATGAAGGGTAAGTTGATTGTGTTTGAGGGGGGTGAGGGGTGTGGGAAGACGACACAGCTTCAGCGATCGTATCAGTGGCTCTTGACGAGTGGCTGGGTGGCAAAACTTCAGTCAGAAGGTCGGGTCAAAGATTTAGTCGTGACTCGCGAACCGGGGGGGACAACGCTAGGAGTGGGCATTCGTCAATTATTGCTCAGTCCTGCTAAAGAGCCGATCGCTGATCGTGCCGAGTTGCTGTTGTATGCTGCTGATCGCGCCCAGCATGTCGATGAATTTTTGCGGCCTCAATTAACAGAAGGAACGATCATTTTGTGCGATCGCTACACCGATTCGACGATCGCGTACCAGGGCTATGGGCGAGGATTAGACCGATCGCTGATCGATCACCTCAACAAAATCGCAACCGCTGGACTGCAAAGCAATCTAACGATCTGGCTGGATCTAGATGCAGAATTAGGATTGGCAAGAACCCAGAAACGAGGGGTCAGCGATCGCATTGAGCAAGCTGATCTAGGCTTTCATCGTCGCGTCCAGCAGGGCTTTGCAGCGTTGGCCCAGTCTCACCCCGATCGAATTACGAGAATTGATGCCAGCCGCACCGAACTAGAAGTCGCCGAACAGATCGAAGCCGTCCTCAGCCAATCTCTAAGCCGCTGGTACAGCTAGCTTCAACCCATCGAAACTATTTTCTCCCCCTCCCTCCTCCCTCCTCCCTCCTCACCCCTCACTCCTCACCCCCATGTCCGCCTTCACCTCTCTAATCGGTCAACCTCAAGCCGTCGAATTGCTGTCGCAAGCGATCGCCCGAAATCGAATTGCGCCCGCTTATTTGTTTGCAGGGTCTTCTGGAATTGGTAAACGGTTGGCCGCCGAATCGTTTGCAACCCTGCTGTTGGGGGACGATCGACGGGTCAAACAGCGCAATCACCCCGATCTGTTGTGGGTCGAGCCAACTTATTTGCATCAAGGCAAGCGATTGTCTCCTACAGAAGCCGAAGCCGCAGGGGTCAAGAAAAAAACGCCGCCGCAAGTCCGGTTAGAGCAGATTCGAGAGATTACGCGATTTTTGAGTCGTCCGCCGTTAGAGGCAGCGCGATCGCTTGTGATTATCGATCAAGCCAACACGATGGCCGAGCCTGCCGCCAATGCATTACTCAAAACCCTGGAAGAACCTGGACAGGCGACGTTAATTCTTTTGGCTCCCAGTTCTGATGCGCTGTTGCCGACGCTGGTTTCTCGGTGTCAAAAAATTCCTTTTTATCGGCTCGATCGCGCACAAATGGCCCAGGTGCTAGAAAAAATAGGGCAGGAAGAAATTTTGCAGCGTCCAGAAGTGTTGGCATTAGCGCAGGGCAGTCCGGGAGCCGCGATCGCCCATTGGCAACAACTGCAAACCATTCCCCAGGAGATTCTTTTGGCAGCCACTCAGCGACCTCGATCGCTCAAAGAGGCGTTAACGATCGCCCGTCAAATCAGCAAAACCCTGGATTCTGACGCTCAACTTTGGCTTGTGGACTATCTCCAACAAATCTACTGGCAGCAGTCTGTCGGAGTGATTTCTCTCCAGCAGTTAGAAAAAGCCAGAGAATATCTGCTGGTCGCCCAATCACAGCTAGTTTGGGAAGTCACGATGATGGGAATGATGCAGCCTTAGCTGACGTGAATTCGATGAAATCTTTCGCTGTGGTTGTTAATCCAGGCAGCCCCCTAAATCCCCCACGAGTGAGGGACTTTGAACCA